>NZ_DATAGQ010000094.1:0-52889 GCF_036263595.1 Geminicoccus sp.
GTTCTGGTCGATGGCCTCGCGTTCAGCGCCATGCCCGAGGTCATGGCGAATCATGCGGCACGACTACCTTTCGTCGCCCTCGTGCACCACCCGCTCGGCTACGAGACGGGCCTGCCCGACAAGTGTGCCGACTTCCTCGTCAGCCAGGAACGCGAGGCATTGCGTCATGCGCGTGGCGTACTCGTGACCTCGACCACTACTTTTCGCACGCTCCTCAACGATTTTGGCGTTCCTGCTGACCGGATGCGGGCTGCCATGCCTGGAACGGACGAAGCGCCTATCGCTGTCGGCTCGAACACCGACACGATCGCACTGCTCGCGGTTGGTTCCGTCCTACCGCGTAAGGACTTCGCCGGTCTTGTCGCCGCGCTCGCCCCATCGAGCGGCTTGCCATGGACGCTGACGATCGCGGGAAGCACGAAACGAGACCCGACGGAAGTCCGGCGCCTGCGCGACGAGATCGACCGGCATGGCCTTGGTGAGCGGGTGGTGCTCGCGGGTGAGCTGGAAACGAGCTTTCTGGCGAAACTGTTGGATCGAACCGATTTGTTCGTCTCCTCTTCCCGCTACGAAGGCTTCGGCATGGCGCTGTCCGAGGCGGTGGCGCGGGGACTCCCGATTGTCGCCGTGGCAGGCGGAGCGGTCGCCGACTGGATGGACCCGGAAGCCACCTTGCTGGTTCCACCAGAGGATCCTCCTGCACTACAGCAAGCCCTCGGCCAGGCGCTGTCGAATCCTGACCTGCGCGCGCGTCTGCGGCGGGCCGCCCTGGTGGCGCGGGAGCGCCTCCCGACCTGGAGTGATTGTGCTCGTCAGGCAGATGCGCTGCTCCGCTCGCTCTTGCCAGCATGACCGTTTTTGCCGCTGATTGGCTCTCCCTGCGAGAGCCTCACGACGCCAGGGCCCGCAACAGCAAGGTGCTCAATGCAATGGCGGCCTGGGCGAAAGGGCGGCACGCGCTCCGGATCGTAGATCTGGGCGCCGGCACCGGCAGCGCACGCCGCGCCCTGTCGAGCTGTCTCCCATCCGACTGCACATGGACGCTCATTGAGCACGATCCTCGCCTGATCGTCACCGGCGAGGCGCAATTGGAGGCTGGAGCGAACGCCCATTATCGGCGGGCGGATCTCCTCAAGGATCTTGATTCGATCTTCAGCGAGAAGATCGATCTCGTCACTGCTTCGGCCCTGATCGACCTGGTGTCCGGGAACTGGCTGGAACATCTTGCCCGCCATCTCCGGCAGAAGCGCTGTGCAGCGTGGATCGGCCTCACCTATGACGGGCTTCTCCGCTTCACCCCTAAGATCGTCGGCGACCGCGCCGTAGCGGATGCATTCAACCATGACATGACGCGGGACAAGGGCTTCGGTCCGGCACTCGGCCCGCGCGCGCATCACATCCTCGCGGACCTGCTGCTGGGGCATGGCATCGTCATGGAGGGCTCATCACCTTGGCTGCTCGGTGAAGAGGATCAGAAGATGATCATGGCTACCGTGGACGGCATCGCTGATGCAGCGCTGGATGTACCAGAGATCGGCCTATGGCGGAGCCGGCGCCAGAGCGGTACGAGCGCGATGGAGGTTGGTCATCACGACCTGCTGTTCCTGCCCTGATCCGGCCAAGCATTGCCGCTTGCGGCGCAACACATAGAGCATGTCGTGGCCCAGCGTGAAGCGCTCCGGCTCGAAGCGCTCGGTCTCCTCCATGCAGGTCGCGGAGGGCAGGGGCAGCGCGTCGCGGCCCTGTCCGATGATCACCGGCGCGATGCAGAGGTCGAGCCGGTCGAGGCAGCCATGACGCCAGAATCGCGCGACCGTGGAGCCACCTCCCTCGATCATCACCCGCCGGAGGCCCTGCTTTGCCAATGCAGCCAGCACTGAGCGGGGGCAGTAGTTGCCATCGTCGGCACGCTCAATCGGCAGGACGGTCGCCCTCCCGTGTCCGCTGTCGCCCACGTTCTCCGGAAATGTCAGGAGCAGGGTTCGCTCGTCGGCATTGCGGAACACCCGGTAGTCTGCACCGAGCCTTCGTTTCGGGTCGATGATCGCGCGCCAGGGCGACCGGCCCGGACACAGCCGGACAGTCAGCTGTGGGTCATCGTGAAAAACGGTGCCTCCACCGACCACGACCACGTCCGATGTCGCGCGCAACCGATGCATATGCACGAGATCGCCGTGGCCGGTGACATAGGTGGACTGCCCGTTCGCCGTGGCGATCTTTCCGTCCAGACTCTGCCCGAGATGGGCGACGACGTGGAGGCCGTCCTGCGCCGGCACAACCGGCTCGTCATACAGGGCCGCCACGGAGCCTGCGCTTTCCATCAGGGGGCAGGCTCCTCGCGGATTGCTTCCACTTCGATCCGCACCGGGATCTCGTCGGGGATCCAGCCCTCCTGGAGCGCATAGGTGCTGCCGAAGTCCGATCGCTTGATGATCGTGGTGAGGGAAGCGCCCAGGACATAGTTGGTGCCGAACGGATATGGCCCGATCCGGTTCAGGGTCACGTCCAGCGTCACCTGCCGCGTGACCCCGCGCAACGTGAGGTCGCCAATGATCTGACCGGTGCGGTCCGACATCGGATCGGCATCCGTCATCACGAACTCCGCTACCGGATGAGAGTTCGCATCGAGAAAATCCGCTGAGCGCAAGTGCCGGTCGCGCTTCACGTCGTTGGTGAACACGCTGTCGACGTCGACCTTTACGCGCAGCGATGTGAGCGAGCGGGTGGTCTCATCGAAGATGAGTTCCCCTTGCACCCTCTGAAAGAACCCGAAGATCCGCGCGTAGCCGATGTGTGGGGCCTCGAACATCACCGTCGTATGATCGGGGTCCAGCCGCCAGCGGTTCTCGGCGTAGCCGGTCGCCGGTGCCAGCCAGAGGCACAAGGCAACCACGCCGATCAGTGGCTTCATCCAATGTCCTCGCCGTTCACCGCCGGCCGACCATGATGCCCGGCACGCTGCACCTTCGTCTCCAGATAGCGCAGATTGTGACGGTTCGCAGCGATGGACAACGGTACACGTTCGACCACCTGGATGCCGTGCTGGCCGATCGAGTTCACCTTCTCAGGGTTGTTCGTCAGCAGCTTCACCCGCCGCAGGCCGAGCGCACGCAGCATTTGGGCGGCGGTCCGGAAACTGCGCTCGTCCTGCTCGAAGCCGAGATGCGTGTTCGCATCCAGCGTGTCGAGGCCAGTCTCCTGCAAGCGGTAGGCTCGCAGCTTGTTGGTGAGCCCGATCCCGCGACCTTCCTGTCGCAGGTAGAGAAGGACGCCGGCGCCTTCCGCTGCCATTCGACGCAATGCAGTCTGAAGCTGCGGCCCACAATCGCAGCGCAGGGAGCCGAACACGTCACCAGTCAGACATTCCGAATGTAGCCGCACCAGCGGCGCATCGATCGTCGACGGAGCGCCCACGACCAGGGCCACGTGTTCATACGCGACGTCCGGGGCGCGGAACGCCACGATCTTGGCCGTTTCGGTCAAGCTGATCGGAAGCTGTGCCTGGACCGTCGGCACCAGCGGCGGATCCGCCTCGGGAACGACCGACCCCGCCGCTATGCATTCAACGACGGCATCCGGTTCGCGCCGTCCAACCGGTGCGGCGACGAGCGCCGGAAGCAGGGCTGCGCGCTTTGCAAGGTCGATTGCCGCTGATTCTGCTGCCGTCGCCGGCTCTACGACAAGCGCCGGCAGCCCGACCGGGCCCCGGCCGGTCGTAGGGAGCCCAGCCAGCATTTCCAGGAGTTCATCGCCGCCGGCATGCGGCACGGCCAGCGCCACGCATACTGCTCCTCCGGCGTCCAGCCCGAGCGCTCGCGCGCGTGCGCCTGTCAGCACGAGCCTCACCGCCTCACCCCCGGAGCGGGCGAATGCCAATGCCGCCGCCGTTCCGGCACCATCCATGGCGACACAGTCGACGGGCGTACCGTGTGGATCCAGGATCCGGACGATCCCGCCCTCGCGCATCACTGCCTCGGCAGCGGCCATGCGTGCACGTCGCCGGATGGCCGGCTCGGTCGCATACCCCATCCCAGATTTCTCGTTCCGCCCGAGCATCATTTTCCCCGAGATCTGACTTCAGCCTTGCGGCGTATGACAGCTATGTGAATGGCTAACATGACGTAGGCCGGAAGCGGTTACTGGTAGAAGATGGGCTTGGCACCCGCCGATGTCGATAACACACCATACGAACAGTGGAGCGCCCTCGATCACCGGCAGCTGGACCAGGCTGATCATACGCTGGTCGTGGCCACTCCTGCCATGCGTATTGACGCTCGCTGCCGTGGCGACCGCAGCGCAGCTGGGCGGCTTGCCGGCTCTGCTGCCTGCTCTGCCGCTCGTCTTGGTTGCCATCGTCATTGCGATGTCAGCGGCCCTTGCCACCGATTCAGATGGCCCAGGACCTGCAGATCTCATCACGGGCCTTCGCCTCGGCATGGCGATCGGCATTGGTTCGGCCGCCTTGTTCGCCGCGCCGAAGCCGGCGCTGGTGACAGCCCTGCTTCTGATCGCGCTTGCCACCGATGCGTTTGACGGGTGGCTGGCTCGCGGCAGCGGGACCGCCAGTTCGTTCGGCGCACGCTTCGATCTCGAAACGGATGCAGTGCTGCTGGCCGCTGCGTCGCTGCACGCGGCGGCCTTCGCTGGAGCACTCGTGCTGGTGGCGCCGCTGCTGCGTCCGGCCTGGGTTATCAGTTGCCGATTTCTGCCCTGGCTCGACCAGCCACTGCCGCCGTCCCGACGCCGCCAGACGCTCTGCGCACTCCCGATCTTCTTGCTGATCTTCGTGCCCTGGCCGCTCGGCGGGTCGGTCTGGGCGGCACCCGTGGGCCTGACGGCCGTGTTGTTGCTGTTCGTCTCGTTCGCGATCGACGTTGTGCATCAATGGCTGCGCCGTGCTGCAAGCTCGCCGGCGTGACCAGATACCTGCTGCTGGTCGCACCAGCGTTTCTGCTCGCGATCCTCGGGCTCAACCTGCCGAACTCGCTCGACGAGCTGCGCATGCCGCAATTCTGGAGCCTGCCTGTCGAGTTGCTCCTTGCGTTGCTCCTCGTGATCCTGGCGGGCGCCCGACTTGGCCGCCAACTGGCACGCGTCCTGGGCTTGATCCTTGCACTGATGATCCTCGTCCGGATCGGAGACCGGCTCCTGTGGCTCTGGTTCGGCCGCGAGCTAGTGATCGCAACCGACATCGAACTCGTCCTGCCACTCCTGGAAGTCTCGTCGGGCGGCTGGCGGTTCCTGCCTCTTGCTGCGGTCGTGGCGCTGCTTGCGAGCTGCGCCCTTCTCCTGGCTTGGCCCCTGGTGAAGGGGCTGCAGGCGATGGCCGGCCTGCCGCGGCCGCTGGCGCTCGCTCCGGCCCTGGCGGCTTCCTTGTGGCTGATGGGTGGCCCAATCTCCGCAGCCGGCTTTACCCAGGTGAAGAACCAAGTCGCCCGTCTGGCGGACGCGCGAACTGCCCAGATGCGCTTCCAGGCCGCGCTCGCCACTGATGACTGGCGCCGCGCACTCCCCGCCGAGCTTTTTCCGCAACTGCGTGACGTCGACGTCCTGGTCGTCTTCGTCGAGTCCTATGGCCGGTCGTCCTTCGACCAGCCGGAGGTGGCCACAGCCGTCGGACCCTCCCTGGATCGCTTCGCAGCTGCGGCACATGACGCAGGCAAGATTCTCGTGAGTGGCTACCTGCGCTCGCCCACGGTGGGCGGCCAGTCATGGCTGGCCCACGCTACCGTCGCCTCCGGTATCAGGACGACCGGCCAGGGGGGGTGGCGGGTTTACTTGCAGTCCGCCGACGCCGACCTCGCCCATCTGTTCGGGCGTGCTGGCCACGCCACCTTCATGGTGCAGCCCGCCATCGTCCGGCCATTCCCCGAAGCCGACCGGCTTGGGTTCGACCGGCTGCTGTTCGCTGAGGAACTGGACTATCGCGGACCCCGTCCCGGCTACGTGACCATGCCGGACCAGTTCACCCTGCACCGGGTCGAACAGCTGTTGGATGACCAAGTGGGCGGACCGAGCTACGGCCAGGTCGCCCTGATCGGCAGCCATGCGCCGTTCACGCCGCCGGTACCACGTCCCGTTCCCTGGGCCGGGATGGCCGATGGCCACGTTTTCGCGGGCCAGATTGAGCCGGGCATGGACCCGGCGCCGCTCTGGGCGGACACCAATGCCCTCCTCGATGCCTACAAGGACACGATCGCACGCACGCTGGACGTGCTGGCGGGCTGGGTGATGCTACCCTCGGCCCGACCGCGCCTCGTCCTGCTTCTGGGCGATCATGAGCCCGCCGCCCGCGTGCTCGGCCGATCGCCCGGCTACGATGTGCCGCTCCATGTCCTAGCCACGTCGCCTGACCTCGCGGCACCATTTCGCAGGCTTGGTTTCGTCGATGGCGCCCGGCCGGATCCATCCGTCGAACCGGTCGGCATGGAGAGCCTGCGAAAGATCATGCTCGATGGCTTTGCCCATCAGCGGCATCCGAAGCTTGCTTCAACGGACGGCACTGCCCAGCTCGAGTAGGTCCGGCTCAGCTGCGTTCGGCGCCATCGGATATGTACTCGGGGCCGATTGCGATCCCAGCAGCACCCCCCTGCCGGAAGACCTCGGTCCAGAACGCTTCCAGCTCGCGCGCCACCGAAGCCGACAAAGGCGGTCGGCCAGGGGCATGGCTGCGTCCCGTCCCAAAGGCATCCACGTCGATCCCGGCCACGTCGGGCAATGCGTCCTGCGCCTCGACACGCGCGACGGATGGGCCGGCACCCTGGTTCGTCAACGTGGAGAGGGTCAGCACGTCCGAATTCTCCAGCATGTCCGAGAACATGACCAGCCGTGCGACCTGAGCGTTCCGGTTCGTTGCCATCACCGTCCGGACCGTCTCCAGGATCGCCGAATGTTCATAATGGACAGGCTGCTTCAGGAGATCCAGCAGGGTTGCCAGCAGCTTGCGGGTGAAGTCCTGACGGTTCGCGCGCGCCACGATTGGCTTGCAGGTGCTGAACAGGCTGTCGAGGATACCCTGCTCGGGACAACCGGGTACGCACGCATCAAACAGGCGACGGCTATCGGCCGCACTCCCGCCGATCGTGTAGAGCAGCAGCCGGTCGCCGGTGCCCAGCTCCCTGAAGAACCGGTCCAGCCCGTCGACCAGTACCTCCCGGTCCCGCTCGTCATAGGCGGTGGTGCGGTCGATCAGGAACAGGATGGAACGGGTGCTGCTTGCGCAATAGTCGGTCGCCTGGGCCTCGGCGTCAGCCGGCAGAGCGCATATCGACCACATTAGCAGGATCGTCGATACCAGCCATTGGCGCATCATCCAGGCTCCGCTGCAGCGCCCGTGCAATGCCGGGCTCACTGAAATCATCGAGGCAGGGTGGACTCGCCCCGTCGGTCCGCCCGAGCCGGTTGCCGATGCGATAGGAACCGAAGCGCTCTACCAGCGTCCGTGCGACGGCTCGTACCATGGCCGGCTGATGCTGGGCTGCCTGATCCAGCGTGCGCCGCGCTGTCGCCAGCTCATTGTCGATCCGGACCAGCTGGCGGTCGAGCGTGGAGATACGCTCGTCGAACTGACGGGAGAGCGCCGCTTCCCGCCGCTCATAGTTCCAGCGCATCTTGTTCAGCCGCCGCTCCGTCCGCTTGGACTGGGTCACCGCCGCCTCGTAGTCGGGATGCGGGTCGTGCCGCACGAAGCTGACAATGGCACCGACGACCAGGAGCGCCATGTTCAGGATGAGGAGCGTCCACCCTGGGCCTCCAAGCTCCACCGAAAGCACTTCCCGTGCACTGGATAGCCCACCCTCCAGGCCCTGGCGCAACAAGGTGCCGAAGTCGCTAGCTGCCTCCGCTTCCAGCAGAGCCAGGTAGTGCTGGCGCATTGCCGCGATGAAGTAGAGCAGCGGTGCCGCGATCGCGATGATCAGGAGCACGCCCGCCAAGTGCCCGAGCTTGCCTCCGAGCGTTTTGTAGCTGGCCGCCTGCCGGAGCCAGAGCCCGGCCTGGTGAGCAAAGAACGCCAGGAGGAGACCGACCGCGAAGGACAGGAACAGGGAAACGATCGGCGCTTCCTGGAAGAACAGCTCGAACGCCAGCCGGTTGATCGGAATCTCGGCGATCGCGATGATCAGCAGGATGAAGGGATAGATGGGCACCATGCTGGTGCGCAGGGGGCGGCCCAGGTCGGCCTCGATCTGCGACGCACGGCCCCGCGCCTCGACATGCTGATCGACCGCGCTCTGCATCCGCGTGCTGCGCGGACCGACCGTCTTGTTCAGCTCGGCCAGCGCGCTGGTCCGCTCCTCCAGAACACCGGCCTTGCGCTTCTGGTAATTCTCGTCCGCCTCGCGGGCCAGCTCGTCGACCTGCCGCTCGTTGGTGATCACCAGCTCCATGCGGTCGCGCTCGTAGGCACCGAGTGCACCTTTGGCCTGCCCGAGCAGGCTGCCGTAGTAGAGACACTCCCGGTCGTTGACCTTCGGCTCGCCTGCTGCGCCGTGCTTGCGGCCGGTTGCCTCGTCGGCACGGCGGTCGCCCGATGAGTAGCGCAGGTAGCCAGTCAGATGCGCATTGGCGATCTGCTGCAGACGGTGATCCGACATCCAACAACTCTCCGGGCGGGACGACGTACCGCCGACACTGTCGGATGAAATCGCCCCCGCAGGGAAAAGATTCAACCGCGCAACCGCTATTTCCTCAGGCTCTGGCGGCGGTTGCGCCGGTCGCCACGCGTTCGACACCTCTCACCAGCGAGATCGCGCGGTCGGCGATGGCCATGGTCGGTGCATTGGTGTTGGCCGATACGAGCTTTGGCATGATCGAGGCATCGATCACGCGCAGGCCCATCACTCCCTGCACCGCCAGGTCGGGTCCCACCACCGTCGCCGGATCGCCGGATCTGCCCATCCGGCAGGTCCCGACCGGATGAAAATCGGTGCGCGCAGTGCGGCGCAGATGGGCGGCGATGTCCTCGTCGCTGGTGGCCTGTGGGCCAGGCAGCAGCTCGTCCACGATCACGTCGGCCAGCGGGCGGGAGCGCATGATCTCGCGGACGGCCCGCACGCCGGCGACGTGATGGCGCATGTCATCGGGGTGTTCGAGATAGTTCGGATGAACCAGCGGCATGTCATTGGGATCGGCGGAACGCAGCTTCACCCAGCCGACGGAGCGGGGCCGCAGCAGCACGGTGTGCAGCGTCACCCCGTCCACCGCCGGCACGTCGCCGGCATAGCTCGTCGTCGGCACGCAGTAGACCTGCATCACCGGATCGCCGGTTCCATCCTCCGGCACATGGAACGAACAGGCCTCGACGCCGGTGCTGGTGATCCGTCCGCGCCGGAACAAGACGTATTCGATCCCGTTCAGCACCATCTTCAGGCCGCGGTCATGCCCGAAATGTCCATAGTTGCCGTTCGTCGAGGCCACGACCGGCGAGCCGGGATGGTCCTGGAGGTTCTGGCCGACACCAGGCAGATCGACCTTCACCTCGATCCCCAGGCTGCGCAGATGGTCCGCCGGGCCAATGCCAGACAGCATCAGCAGCTTCGGCGACACGAAGGCGCCGCCGGCCACAAGTACTTCCCCATCCACGTGCGCGGACTCGATCTTTCCGTCGTGGATGAATTCCACGCCCATCGCCCGCCCGTTCTGGACGATGATCTTCGTGACATGGGCATGGGTGCGCAGGTGGAGGTTCGGGTTGTCCATGACCGGCCGCAGGAATGCATCCACCGCGCTGCACCGTCGTCCGGGCGTGCCGGTGATCTGCAGGTAGCCGACGCCACCCGGCGAGCCGTTGTTGAAGTCGGCCCTGAACGGCACCCCCATGCCCTGAACGGCCCGCACAAACATGTGGGTCATGTCACAAACGAACCCGCCGCTGCCGACCTTCAGCGGTCCATCGATCCCGTGCAACTCGTCGTTGAACCGCTGGTTGCCTTCCAGCGCCTTGAAGTGGGGGAGGATCTTCTCCCAGGACCAGGCCTCGCTGCCGGCAAGCTCGCCCCACGCATCGTAGTCTGCGATCCGGCCGCGCATGTAGGCCTGGGCATTGATGCTGCTGCCGCCACCGAGCACCCGTCCTTGCGGGATCGTGAGCACGCGCCCATCCAGCTGCGGCTGTGGCACGGTCTCGTGGTGGCTCATGTACTTCTTGCTGGAGAGCAGCTTCACAAAGCCTGCTGGGATGCGCAGCAGCCAACCGTCGTCAGGACCGCCCGCCTCGAGCAGCAGCACCTTCGCACCGAATTCCTGCGTCAGCCGCCAGGCCGCGACACAGCCGGCACTGCCGCCCCCGATCACGATATAGTCGTAGCTCACCACCGCCCGTTCCTTCTGCGAGGAATCCATCCGACCGTCCCCACATCCCGGGTCGGTCGCGCAGGCGAGGCTCCCTGTCCTGCCGCCGCAAGGAGCCTATGGAAGATCGGGAACGGCAGCCAGACCTAAGCGACGTTCGTCCTGGGACGTAACGGCTGGCCCGGTGGCGGCCGTCACTTGTCGAGCTATGTCTGTTTTCCGCTACGGTCGGTCAGGAAGAGCGGTCGTCCAGCGTGAAGCCCAGCTTCAGGGTGACCTGGAAATGCTTGACCTGACCATCCTCGACATGACCCCGCGTCTCCACGACCTCCAGCCAGCGGATGTGGCGCAACGTCTTCGACGCGTCTGCGACCGCACCCTTGATGGCGTCCTCGATGCTGCTGCTCGAGGACCCGACGACCTCGATGACCCGGTAGGTATGGTCGGACATGGCTTCTTCCGCTTCGGCTTGCTTCCTCTGCGGGAAGAAAAGCCCACCCTACCGATCCGGTTCCACACCGCCCGTTGTAGAATAGCTGCATCCGGCCGTCAGGCGACGACCACTCGATCTTCGGCGGGCTCTTCGCCGTGGATCAGCCGCATGATCCCCTCGGACATCTGGCGGTAGTCGCGGTTGTTCACGAGCGTGCCGGTGACCCGGTAGCCGTCCATCACCGAGATCCTGTCGGCCAGCGTGATCATCTCAGGCATGTCCGAGGTGATCAGCAGGATGCTGGTACCGTCCTCGGCCAGGGCCCGGAGCAGTTCGTGCAGGTAAGCCTTGGTCTTGATGTCGATCCCGACCGACGGCTCATCGACGATCAGGATCTTCACGCCCGCCGCCAGCCACTTGGCCACCGACACCTTCTGTTGATTGCCGCCGGAGAGCAATCCCACCTGCTGCGCCAGGGAAGGCGTCTTCACTTCCAGTCGTTCGATGGCCGGGGAAACCCGGCTCCGGACCGTCCCGTCCTTCAGGTACCCGAGCAACCCGGCCAGCTTCGACCAGACGGTGATCCCGGCGTTTGCCAGCACCGAATGAGCCAGTACCAGTCCTTCGCCCTTGCGGTCCTCGCTGACATAGCCCAGCCCGTGACGATGCAGCGCCTCCGACACTGAATTGATGGCGACGGTTTTCCCGTCGATGGCGACCGTGCCGCTCGCGATCGGAAACAGCCCGATCAGGCATTTCGCCAACTCGCTGCGCCCGGCCCCGACCAAGCCATAGAGACCAAGGATCTCGCCGGCATGGAGCGTCAGGCTGACATTCTTGTGTCCCAGCATCGTCGAGACATCGGTGAGCTGTAGAACCACCGGCTCGGTCGTACGGTCACGTTCGGCCCAGGCCGGGATTTGCTCGTTACGGCCGATCATCAGGCGCACGAGATCCTGCCGGCCCATCCCGGCCATGGACTGGCTCTGGCAGGCATTGCGTCCGTCCCGCAGCACCGTGACGGAGTCGCAGATCTGCAGGACTTCCTCAAGCTTGTGGCTTACGAACACGATGGTGACACCGTCTCGCTTCAGCCGCTCCAGGAGGGCGAACAGGTGGGTCGTCTCGTGTGGGGTCAGCGACGCGGTAGGCTCGTCCATCAGGAGCACCCGCGAGCGTAGCGATAGTGCCTTGGCGATCTCCACCAGCTGCATCTTGGCCGCGGACAACCGTCCGACTGGAGTGGCAGGGTCGACGTCCAGCTCCAGGAGGTCCAGCCAGCGCTTGGCCTCGGCCTGGAGCACGGACTGGTCGACCTTGGAGAGGACGGAAGGGCCCAGCCGCTCCAGCATGATGTTTTCGGCCACCGAGAAGCGCGGGATGAGATTGCGCTCCTGGTGCACCACGCCGACCCCTGCGGCGATGGCCGCGTGCGGATCGGCGAAACGCACCGGCTGGCCGTCCAGCAGCAGTTCGCCCTCGTCCAGCCGGTGAACACCGGTCAGGATCTTGATCAGCGTGGACTTGCCGGCCCCATTCTCTCCGAGCAGTGCGTGGATCGAGCCCTTGGCAAGCGTGAGATTTACGTCGTCGAGGGCACGTACGCCGGGGAACGACTTGCCGATGCCACGGGCCTCCAGGAGTGGCCGTTCCATCAGGCCCTCCTCAGGCGGCGTTCGACGCGCACTTCTCGCCAACGGTTGATGCCGACGGCCCAGAGGATCAGCACGCCCAGCACGATCTGCACCACGAACGGGTCGATGTGGAACAGGACGAGAGACTGGGTGATGATCGCCACCACGACGACGCCCAGCGCCGTGCCCGCCACCGAGACATGCCCGCCGGCCAGGACCGCGCCGCCGATCACCGGTGCGGCGAACGACAGGATCAGCCAGTCGTCGCCGATCGATGGCTGCCCGATCTGCAGCCGGGCCACGACCATGACGCCGCCGAGCGCGGCCAGCAGGCCGGACAGGCCGTGCGCCCAGACTGTCGTCTCGACGATGGAGATGCCGGACAGCTCGGCGGCATGGGCGTTGCCGCCGACCGCCAGGATCTGCCGTCCGACCCTGAGCTTGGCCAGCAGATACCAGATGAACAGGCCGGCGATCGCAGCGGGCAGGACCAGCCAGGGGATCGGCCCCAGCATGTTGGTGTTGCCGAATGCCTTCACGGCCTCCGGGATGCCGTAGAAGGGCTGTGCCTCGGTGATGCCGAGGTTGACGCCCTTGTAGAAGGAGAGGCTGGCCAGCGTGATGATGAAGGCGCTGATGCCGGTCCGCGCGATGATGATGCCGTTGGCCAGTCCGGCGGCCGTGCCGATCGCCAGGGCTAAGATGAGCGCCAGCGGGGCCGGCAGTCCCCACACTTCCATCATGCCGGCAAAGGCGATGGCGACCAGCCCGCCGATGGCGCCTACCGACAGGTTCATCTGGCCGAGCGCGATGATGATCATCTGGGCCAGCGCGATGACCAGGTTCACGGCGATAGCGGAGAGCAGCACCTGGACGTTGAACGATGACAGGAAGGATGGCTCGATCGAGCCGATGGCGGCGACCGCGATCACCACCACGATCAATGGACCGAACCAGTCAGTATCGGTCGCTTTGCCGAGGAATGTCTGCATCACACGGCGATCCGATGGCGGGCCAGCAGCCGGCGGCGGCCCAGGTCGAGCAGGACGGCGGCCAGCAGGAGCAGCCCGAGGAAGGCCTGCACCCAGAACTCGCCGACCCGCAGCAGCAGGAGGCCGTTCGTGAGCGCGCTCACCAGCATCGCACCCAGGAACGTGCCGAGGACGGAGACTTTCCCGCCGGTCAGAAGCGTGCCACCCAGGACTGGGGCCAGGAAGGCCGGCAGGAGCCAGTCCTGGCCGAGATGGCCGGCCATGGATGGAATGGCGGCGCCATGACGCGCGGTCAGCATGGCGCCGGCCAGCGCTGCCAGGATGCCGGACAGGATATGGCAGCCGACGATCGTCCGATCGACCCGGATACCCGACACTTCAGCGGCCCGTGGACTGGCGCCGGCAGCCAGCATTCGGCGTCCTAGTGCAGTGAGGCGATAGAGCCAGGCAAGCACAAGACCGGCGACGATGCTGACCAGGAACAGGGGCGACAGGAAGCCCATGAGCCGCAGCTTGCCGAACTGGGCGACCTCTGGCGGCAACCCGCGAAAGGCTTCGGCCCGGCTGAGGAACACCATGCCGCCGAAAAAGATGCTCATCGTGGCAAGCGTGATGATGAAGCTGTGCACGCCGCTCCGTACGATCACCTCGCCGTTGACAGCACCGAGCGCCGCGCCGACGAGCAGTGTAACGGCAAGCCCGAGCGGCCAGGAGAAACCCAGCCGCTCCATGGCAAAGCCGCCGGCCATGACCGCGCAGACGCCGATCGCGCCGACGGCCAGGTTCAGGCCGCCCGATACGATCACGACCATCATCGAGAAGCCGATGACGATGTCGATCGCCATCGTGCGGCCGAGCGTGAAGAGGTTGAAGGGCGAGGCGAAGCCCTTGGTCGCGAGCGAGAAGATCGCCGCGAACACGCAGATCAGGACGATCAGGCCGAACTCGTTGCCACCGAGAAAGCCCGCCTGGACGAAGGAAGCGGTCTTGGCCGGTCTGGCCGGAGCCGCAGGAAGCGTGCCTGCCGGTTGCATCGATATCCCGAACGGAAGAACACGAGAAAGGCTGCCCCGGCCATGGAGCCGGGGCGACGGGATCAGCTGCAGCTGAGGTACTTGCTCTCGAAGTCGGTCATCAGCTGCTTGGTCACGGCCTGCATCGCACCGACATAGTTGTCGACGCCGGAAGCGTCCACGAAGGCCGTGCCGCTGTCGATGAACCGGTTGGTCAGCGCGGTCGCGCCGAACGGCGCGTCCTCCTTGACCGTGCAGCCGCTGCGCAGCCGGTCGATCGCGAACGTGCCGATGTAGCCCTGGCCATAGGGGTTCTGCAGCATCGTGCCGTCGACGAAGCCATCCTTGATTGCCTGCAGGACGACCTCGTCATGGTCGATGCCGACCATCTTGATGCGCTTGTCGCCGATCTTGCGCAGGGCGTTGGCCGATACGACCGCCGGGATCCAGGCGGTGGTCACGATGCCGTCGACCTCGTTGCCATGGGCGGCGAGGTAGGCGTTGATCTTCTCCTCGGCAGGCTCGGGCGCGTCGATGTCGGCGATCACCTGGATGACCTCGACCGCACCGTTGGTCTCGGCCGCCGCCTTGTTCACCGCGTCGATGCGCAGCTGCGTGTTGGGGTCGACGAGGAAGCCCGTGAAATGGGCGATCTTGCCCTTGCCGCCCATCCGCTTGATGAGCTCCTGGGTTCCAAGATAGGCCGAATTGCCCGTATCGGTGCCCAGGCAGAATGCGGCATCCGACGGCTCTTTCAAGCAGCCGGCCGTCGCGATCACCGGCGCGCCCTGTTCGACCAGTTCGCTCACCACGCCGTTGCCGCCGACCGGGTCGCCGGGGAACACCAGGAAGCCGTTGTAGCCCTGGGTGATCAGGCTCTCGAGGAGCTGGTTCTGCTGGGAAAGCTCCCACTTCGGCGGCACGCGATAATCGGCGCCAGCCAGCTTGAACTCGGCCGCCGCGTCCTTGCCTGCCTGCTCCCAGGCCGCAAAATAGGGGTGTGGTCCACCCGGAACGAGCGCGACCATCGTATCGTCGGCAGCACGCGCCGAGGTTCCTGCAATGCTCAGCAGCAAGCCTGCCGCGAGCGTGGTGAATATTGTCGTTTTGACCATGGCCTGTTCCCTGATCGCGATCTTGGCGCGGGCCGCCCAACTTAGTTGCGGCGCGTGAGCTGGATGCTAGGATACAAGCATCCGGTGCGCAAGAACTCGGGCAGCATGGAACAGGGATGGCGACGAACGCAGCTGCGACAGTGCTCGAACCGATCATGGAGGTGGGCGGTCCTCGCTTCGAACTGCTCGTCGACCGGCGACGGAACGTGGCCGATCAGATCTACGCCGGACTGCGTGATGCGATCGTCGAACTGCGCCTGGCACCGCGGACATTCATCAGCGAGAACATGATCTGCCGCCAGACCGGCGTTTCGCGCACGCCTGTTCGCAACGCCATCGTCCGGCTCGTCGAGGAAGAACTGCTCGACGTCTATCCCCAGCAGGGGACCTACGTCGCTCCGATCAAGATGGGCAAGGTCAAGGACGGCCACTTCATCCGCAAGGCGCTGGAGATCGCCATTCTCGAGAAGGCAGCGCCCGCCTGGACGACTGCCGCGTCGGCCGAGGCGCACGCTGTCCTGGCCGAGCACGAGGCCCTGCACGACCTGAGCGATGTCCACGCCTTCTTTCGCGTCGACGTGAAGTTCCACCAGTGCTTCGCGCGTGCAGCCGGCGTGGAGGGGGTGTGGCGACCGATCCAACATGCCAAGGCCCACCTGGACCGCCTGCACCGCCTGGGCTTCCCGCTCAACGACCGCATGAAGGCCGTGGCCCTCGAGCACCGTGCGATCCTCGACGCCTTCGAAGCCGACCGCCTCGCCCTGGCCCGTGCACGGCTGAACGCGCACCTGGACGTCATCCTGAGTATGCTCGGCCAGTTGCACGAGGCGTACCGTGACTATTTCGACGAATAGGAGCTTCGGCCATGCGCAGATACGGCAGTTGCATCAGGCTGCGGCCGGAGGCCATCGAAGAGTACGAGCGGCTGCATGCTGCCGTCTGGCCGTCCGTGCTCCAGATGATTGCCGCCTGCAACATCCGCAACTACTCGATCTTCCTGAAGCGTCCGGACAACATCCTGTTCACCTACTTCGAGTACCACGGCACCGACTTCGCAGCCGACATGGCGAAGATGGCGGCGGACCCTGAGACGCAGCGCTGGTGGAAGCTCACGGACCCGATGCAGGAGCCGTTCGAGGCGCGCGGCAAGGGCGAGTGGTGGGCGCAGATGGATGAGGTGTTCCACACGGACTGATCCGGTACGTGACTAGCTAGCCGCTGGCATCCATCGCCTGGGCGCGCTGGAAGGCCGGCCGCGCCAGGCAGCGATCGACATAGGCCGAAAGTGCCGGCCGCGGTTCAATCAGTTTGAACTGGTTCATGCCGAAGTTCACATCGGAGCCGATGATGACGTCCGCCGCAGTGAACTGGTCGCCGAGCAGCCAGGGCCTGCCTGCGACCGCTTGTTCCAGGACGTCCACGACACGCTCGAAGCTACCCCATCCGGCAGCCAGGTAGGGCAGCTTCAGGTTGCCGAACTTCTCGCCGAATGCAGCTTCAATGCAGTTGCCCGAGAAGAACAGCCACTTGAGGTAGCTGCCGCGCCTTGAGTCCCCGATCGCCGGCGCCAGCCCTGCTTGGGAGAACCGATCACCCAGATAGGCAGCGATGGCGCCCGATTCGGAAACGATCACCTCGTCGTCCACGAGAACGGGAACCTTGCCCATCGGGTTGATCGCCAGGAACGCAGGGTCAGTTTGTGGGCCTGATCGGATGTCGACAAGAACACGTTCATAGTCACAGCCGATCTCTTCCAGGAGCCAGAGAATCCTGAGTGAGCGTGACTTCGGCGCCCAGTAGAGCTGCATCTTTTTCCTCCCTCCGACCTGCGCATGACCATCGAGCGAACGGGCACCTCTTCTGGCAAAGGTTGTGTCTCCATTCTACCCTTGGAGGACCAACTCCGAGGTAGCCCTTGTCCAACCAAGCCGATGACCTGTTCGAGCTCTACGACCTCGAAATCGAGGTGGTGGCTGGCAACCAGCCGATGGTCTGCAACCACAAGGTCGGCGACCGCCTGTTCCTGTCGGGCGAAAACCTGTCCATGCCACCCGGGCAGAGCTTTCCGATCTATGCACTGGCGGCTCTCCTACCGCTGTTGCCCGCCAAGCAGCGCGATACCCACCCGAACGACTGGATGACCACGGATGCCGTTGTCGCCTGCCCGGACCCGCACTGCGGTGGACGCTTCCTGATCCGCCGCAGCGGTCGCACGGCCTTTCGCCACGCCGAGACCACCCGCGTTTCCCTGCGGGCGGAGAGCGATCGATGACCGTGGAAAGATACGAGCTGGCACCCGGCTATCGCATCTCCCGCATGCTGCGTGGCGGCTGGCAACTGGCCGGCGGCCATGGTCCGGTCGACCAGATGCGGGCCATCGACGACATGGCCGCCTTTGTCGACCAGGGCATCACCACCTTCGACTGCGCCGATATCTACACCGGTGTGGAGGAAATGATCGGTGTGTTTCGCGCGCAGGCTGGCGAGGAGCGTCGCCGCCGGCTGAAGGTCCATACCAAGTTTGTCCCCGACCTTGGCCACCTCCACCAGGTCGACCGGGTCTATGTCGAGCGAGTCATCGACCGTTCGCTCCGGCGCCTGCGCACCGACCGGCTGGACCTCGTCCAGTTCCACTGGTGGGACTATGCGGTCCCGGGCTGGCAGGAAACCGCGGCCTGGCTGGTCCACCTCCAAAAAGCCGGCAAGATCCACCTTCTGGGCGGCACCAACTTCGACCGCAACCACAGCGCGGCCCTGATCGACGCCGGCATGCCCCTCGTGTCCATGCAGAGCCAGTACTCCCTGCTCGACAGCCGAGTGGAGAAGGGGCTGGTGTCCTTGTGCGAAGGCAGCGGCATGAAATTGCTCTGCTACGGCACGCTCGCGGGCGGATTCCTCTCCGAGCATTGGCTGGGCCGGTCAGAGCCTGATGGCTTCGAGAACCGCTCGCTGATCAAGTACAAGCTGATCATCGACGATGTCGGCGGCTGGGAATTGTTCCAGGCCTTGCTGCAGCGGCTGAAGGCGGTCGCAGACCGGCATGGCGTCGCCATCGGCAACGTCGCAACGCGCTGGGTGCTGGACCGGCCGCAGGTTGCCGGGGTCATCGTCGGTTCCCGCTATGCGGACCATCTGGCGGACAACCTCCGCACCTTCAGCTTCGAGCTCGACCAGGATGACCATCGTGCCATCGACGAGATCCTGGCCCAGCGGAGGACACTCGAAGGCGACTGCTTCGACCTGGAGCGCGATCGCGACGGTCGCCATGGCCGTATCATGAAGTACGACCTGAGCAGGGCGACATGAGCGGAACGGCGGCCGCCATCCGCGAGATCGTCGAGTTCCACGAGTTCTTCACCTCCTGGCTCGGCAGCGGTAATGGCAGCCTTACGCGGGCCGAGGCCGCGCTGGCCGCCGACTTCCAGATGGTCGACCCGTCCGGCCACTTGCTCGGGCGTGCTGATGTTCTGACGGGGCTGAAGTCCGCCCGTGGCCGGTTCGGGCCGACGTTCCGCATCGAGATCGCCAACATCCAGGCCGTGGCGATCGACGCGGCGCATGTCATGGCGATCTACGTGGAACGGCAGTTGCACGGAGATGCGATGACCCAGCGTCGGTCCAGTGCGCTGCTGAAAACGGACCACCGGGCACCGCAGGGGTTCGTCTGGGTGCATCTCCAGGAGACCTGGATCAGCCCGACCTCATGACCGGACCCAGGCCGCGAAGCACCTCATCCAGAACCTCGTCGGTGAAATCGCCGTCGAGTGGCGCATGGCTGACCAGCGGGCCGTAGAAGAGCGGCCCGTAGATCAGGTCAAGCGCACTCTCCAGGTCGATGGCAGCCGGTGGCGGGCGATGAAATGGTTGCGGAAGGCCTTTGCAAGCTTGGTATTCGCGTTCTGCCGCCGCGACCATCGCTTCCAGGTTGCGTCCTGTGCGATTCACAAAGGCCATGCAACTGCCGCCGCAGCACGTCCGGTGGACATTCGTCGGCTGTTGGAGATCCGGATCGGCCGAAGCATGGTGATGCTTGCCAACGAGTACCCGGACTTCGGCCAGTTCTACGGCGACAGGAGCGGGATGATCGCTGATCTATCTGGCCATCTCTGGTCGGTAGCGAAGCGAATAGGAATGGTGGACCCTGCCGACATGCAACGTCGTTTCACCCAGGCTCTTGCTGGCAGCGCCTCCTACGCTTGACGGCGGCTGCTCCGCGCTTTCCACTCCAGCTCCGTTCACCGCTGGACCGAAGCACCGGTCCCCTTGGCGGTCTGTTGAGGGTGCCTGATCGTGAAACTTCGTCTCGCAGCATTGGCGCTTGCCGCTCTCGGTACCTCGGCCCTGCAGGCACCGACCCCTGCCGCTGCCCAGGATTGCACGATCACGATCGGCTCGGTGGTCTCCCTGACCGGGCCTGCCGGCCGGTTCGGGCAGGCAGCCGCGAAGTCGATCGAGCTCGCATTCAACGACCTGAATGCAGCCGGCGGAGCGGCTGGCTGCAAGCTCTCCCCCGATGTCCGGGATGCGCAGAGCCAGGGCACGGTCGCGGTCGATGCCGCCCGCCAGCTGGTCGACCTCCAGAAGGTGCCGGCCATCATCGGCGGGATCATCTCGTCCGTGTCCATCCCGATCGTGACCTCGGTCACCGGGCCGGCCGGCGTGGTGCAGGTCTCGCCTGCCTCCTCCTCGCCGACCCTCACCGTGCTTGCCAAGGAAGGAAAGACCGGTGGGGTCTTCTTCCGGACGATCACCTCCGACGCGCTCCAGGGCACCGCCGCGGCCAAGTACGCGCTCGACCAGGGGCTGAAGAAGATCGCCATCGTCCACGTCAACAACGATTTCGGCGTCAACATGGTGGCCGAGTTCCGCAAGTCGTACGAGCGGCTGGGCGGCCAGATCACCTCGACCACGCCCTATAATCCCAACCAGGCTTCCTATCAGCCCGAGGTGACCGAGGCGCTGGGCGGCGAGCCTGAGGCCCTCTACCTCGTGGCCTATCCAGGGGATGGCACCACCGTGGCGCGCACCTGGATCGCCCAGGGCGGGCCCGCCCGGTTCCTGCTCAACGACGGCATGAACTCGGCGGACTTCATCAAGGATGTCGGGGCGAAATACCTGGACGATGCGTTCGGCACCTCGTCCGGCACCACCGCCACGCCGTCGACCGACTATTTCTGCCAGGCCTATAACGCCTTTGCGACCGACTTCGACTGCCAGGCGCCGGCCGCGGACCGCGCCTATGATGCCGCTGCCATCGTCGGGCTCGCGGTCGCCATTGCCGGTGCGCCGGACAAGGCGAAGCTGAAGGACGCGATCCGCAAGGTGGTCGATCCGAACGGCGAGACCATCCATGCAGGGCCGGACGGCTTCAAGAAGGCGCTGGCCCTGATCGAGGAGGGCAAGCCCATCCGCTACGAAGGCGTCATCGGCCCCGTCCAGTTCGACCAGCACGGCGACATTACCGGGCCGTTCCGGCTGTGGCGGATCCAGAACGGCGAGGTCGTGACCATTGGCGAGATGAAGGCCGACGAGGTGGCGGCGCTCAAGGCCCAGGCTGGCGAGTAGTCTTCGCGTCATTGCGAGGCTGTCCGCGCAGGATGGCAGCTTCTGTCCTGAACAGCCGCACCAGCGCGTCCATGACCGCGCGCACCCCGGGCAGTTCCACCAGATCCTGATGCACGAGGAGGAAGACGTCTTCCTCCAGCTCGGGCGGTGGCGGTGCGGCCCGGGCCAGCCGCGGATCGTCGTCACCGAGAAAGCAGGGCAGGAGACCGATCCCCCGGCCGTCCAGGATCGCCTCCAACCGCAAGTGGACGTCGCTGAGCCGAACAGTCATGCGCGCGTCCGGCTGGAATGACGCCAGCCAGCGTGCCTGGCGCGAGCCTGCATCGTCCCGCAACCCGATGATTCCCGCCTGCGCACCGAAGCCGGCAGTGACGTAGGGTGCAAACGTGATCCTGCCCAGGCGGCGCACCATCAGCTGGCCGCGCTCGGGTGGGCGGCGCATGCGCAGGGCGATATCGGCCTGCCAGTGACCGAGATCCAAAGTTTCGCGGGTCACCAGCAGCTCCAGGGGTGCGCAAGCTGCGGCAGCCAGCAGCGTTGCCAGATGCCGCACCAGGAACAGGCCCACCGAGCTGGTCGACGTGATCCTGATCGGCGCGGCCGGGTCGGCGGCGGCGGCCTTGGCCAGCCTGGCCACGCCATTCGCAGCCTCGGCCATGGCCTCGGCGGCCAAGACCATCCGCTCGCCCTCGCTCGTCAGACGCAGCCTGTTCGGGAGCCGGTCGAACAGCCGCAACGCCAGCGCAGCCTCCAGCGACGCCAGATGACGTCCGACCGTGACCTCGCTGGCGCGCAGGGAAGCGGCGGCGCCGGCTAGGCTGCCGGTCCGCGCGATCGCCAAGAAGATACGGACATCGTCCCAGTCCAGGCCTGCACCTCATGCCGGAGCTGCCGGACCGTCTCACTGGAACAGCCCGCTGACCCGCGCATGATAAAGGAGCATGATCGTCTTGGCGTCGACGATCTCGCCGGTGCCGATCTTGGCAAGCGCCTCCTCGAACGGCATCTCCACGACCTCGATGTCCTCGTTCTCCTCCTCCAGCCCCCCACCCGCGTCCGTGCGCATCCCGGCATGGACCGGGGCAGCGAAGAAATGAAGGCGTTCGGATACGGAGCCCGGGCTCATGTAGGCACTGAACAAGGCCCGTACCTCGCTGACCTGGTAGCCGGTCTCCTCCGCGACCTCGCGCCGGATCGCCTCGGCGGGGTCGCGGGCGTCCAGCAGCCCCGCCGGTGCTTCCAGGATCCAGCCGTCGGGGTGCCCGTTCACGAAGGTGGGCAGGCGGAACTGCCGCACCAGCACGACGGTACGCGCAACCGGATCATACAGCAGGATCACGGCGCCGTTGCCGCGGTCATAGACCTCGCGGCTGACCTGGCGCCAGGAACCGTCGCGCCGCCGGTAGTCGTAGTTGTACCGGCGTAGCACGTAGCCATCGTTCGACAGCGTTTGCACCTGGTTCATCTTGATCGTCGCGCTCTGCGGCAGGGTCATGCAGGAACATCCTCGATCCGGCGGTACACGGGCCGGCCAGCAGCCTCGGCAAGGGCCACCATCTCGTCGGCGCCCATGGACGGACCGCCGATCCGCAGCACGGCGTCGCAGCGCTCGAGCAGCCGCCGTGCCACCGGATGAAAGATCTCGTCGAACTGCGGGTCGGACAAGTGTCGCCCGCCGGCCGTCTCGATCAGCGGCAGGGCCAGCCATTCGCCTGCCAGCGGCAGGTGGCCGGCTCGGAACAGGCCGAGCCAGGCCTCGTTCATCGCCCGCATGTTCCGCGCGATCAGTGCCGGATCGTCGCCCGTGCCCGAACGATAGGGACCGGCTACCAGGATAGCCCGAGGCATTGCCACGAATGTGTCTCCCACGACTGCGTGGTGGCGGACATTGCCGCGATCCCCACGCTGCGGGAGCCCCAAACTTCCGCGATGCTACCCCTGCAGATCCGTTGCCCTCCACCATGCCTGCGCAAGCTGCTATCTCTCTACGTAGCAGCGAAGGAATGCGACGTTGGCGAGCAGCTCTTCCGGGATCGAACGCATCGACCTCGCTCCCGGCCTGAACATCCCGCGGGTGGTGACGGGCCTTTGGCAGGTCGCGGACATCGAGCGCGGTGCCGGGCCGATCGATCCGGACGAAGGCGCAACGGCGCTGGCGGCCTACATGGTCGACGGCTTCGATGCCTTCGACATGGCGGACCATTATGGCAGTGCCGAGGTCCTGGCCGGCCGGCTCCGCGAGCGGCTGGCGAACGGGACGCTCGAGGTAGCGGATCAGGCCAGGCTCGCGACCTTCACCAAATGGTGCCCGGAGCCAGGGGAGATGACGCGCGAAGTCGTCCAGATCGCGGTGGACCGAGCCTGCAAGCGCCTGCACACGGACCGCATCGACCTCCTGCAGTTCCACTGGTGGATGTTCGAGCACCCGGCTTGGCTGGATGCGATGCGGGAGCTGGCGAAGCTGCGCGAGGAGGGGCGGATCGCGCAGCTGGGCGTCACCAATGTCGACACGGACCATCTGCGCGTGCTGGTGGCCGAGGGCATTCCCGTGGCGACCAACCAGGTCTGCGTGTCGCTGCTCGACCGCCGGGCCACCGAGGAGATGAGCGTTTTTTGCCAGCAGCACGGGATCAGGCTCCTGGCCTATGGCACGCTTGCCGGCGGATTCCTTTCCAAGCGGTGGCTCGGTGCCGAGGAGCCGGATTCGGTCGGCGATTGGAGCAAGATGAAGTACCGGCGCTTCGTCGAGGCGGCCGGGGGCTGGGATGTCCTGCAGGGCATCCTGCAGGCGCTGGACACGGTCGCCCGCAAGCACGGCGTGTCCATCTCCAACGTCGCGACCCGCTGGGTCATGCAGCAGCCGGCCGTGGCAGCCGTGATCGTGGGCGCCAGGCTCGGGGAGCGCGAGCATCGCGGTGACAACCTGCGGCTTTGCGGGTTCAGCCTGGACGACGAGGACATGGCAACGATCGGCGAGGCGCTGGCGATCGCGACCCGCATTCCCGGCGATTGCGGCGACGAGTACCGGCGTCCGCCCTTTCTCACGGCCTCGGGCGACCTGTCGCACCATCTGGACCAGGTCCCGCCAGTCTATCAGCCGGCGCCGATCGATCACCGGACCGGCCGCATCCGTGTCGACAGCGGCAGCGTGTGGGAGCCGATCTGCGGCTACTCCCGGGCCGTGCGGGTCGGCGACCGGATCCTGGTCTCCGGCACGACCGCCACCCACAGTTCGGGCGAGATGATCGGCAAGG
Organism: Geminicoccus sp.; assembly: GCF_036263595.1. Classification (NCBI taxonomy): domain Bacteria; kingdom Pseudomonadati; phylum Pseudomonadota; class Alphaproteobacteria; order Geminicoccales; family Geminicoccaceae; genus Geminicoccus; species Geminicoccus sp. Next base: position 24,297 of record NZ_DATAGQ010000094.1, read on the forward strand.
GCGATCCGGCGGCGCAGGCCGTCTACATCCTGGACAAGATCGCCGCCTCGATCCGCTCGCTGGGCGGCAAGATGAGCGAGGTCGTCCGCACCCGCATCTACCTGCGCAACGCCGATGACTGGGAGAAGGTCAGCCGCGTCCATGGCCATTATTTCGGCCAGATACGGCCGGCCAACACCCTCCTGGAAGTCAGCCGGCTGATCGGCGACTACGACGTCGAGATCGAGGCCGAGGCCGTGGTGGAACCGCCCCCCGCCCGCTGATCCCGCGGGTTCAGCCGGCATGGCGCGCCAGCCTTGCCGCAAAGGGGACAGATCCCTCGACGGCGACGGCCCGCAGGCCCAGCCAGGCCGCGAGGTCCTGGAGTTCCAGGGCGAGCGCTGCGGCTACTACCTCCTCGTCCACGCCCTCCTCGGCATGGGCGGAGCGGACCAGCAGGACGCCTGCCGTCCGGTCAGCCTTCAGGTCGACCCTCGCCACCAGGCGCTCGCCCAGGAGGAAGGGCAGGACATAGTAGCCGTGCACCCGCTTCTCGGCGGGCGTGTAGATCTCGATGCGGTAGCGAAAGCCGAACAGCCGCTCCGTCCGGCTGCGCTCGAAGATCAAGGGATCGAAGGGGACCAGCAGTGCCCGGGCCTCCACGCGCCGTGCCATGCGGGCCTCCTTCGCGAGATAGGCTTGGGCACGCCAGCCCTCCACGGCCACTGGCAGAAGATCGCCCGCCTCGACTAGGCGGCGGACCGCCTCGGCGGCCAGCTCGACGGGCAGGCGCCAGTAGTCCCGAAGATCGGTGGCCGTCGCCACGCCGAGCGCCTGCCCAGCCTGCCGGGTCAGGATGGTGGCGGCGTCCGCTGGGTCCGGTGTCGGGGTGGCCAGGACGGCGGAAGGCAGGGCGCGCTCCGGCAGGTCGTAGACGCGCTCGAACCCGCGCCGGCCAACCGCCGTGACCCGCCCTGTCCAGAACAGCCATTCCAGCACGGTCTTCGAATCGGACCAGCCCCACCAGCCGCCCCGGCTTTTCTCCGCGGCCTGGAGGTCGCCGGCACCAAGGGCGCCGCGATCGCGGATCTCGTCGAAGATGGCGGCGACCAGCTGCGGCCGCGAATCGGCCACCGCCTTCACGCCCCGCCACACCCCTTGCCCGGCGTCGGCACGTGCCATCCGCCAGCGCAGCAGGGGGTGGCAGGCCACCGGCAGGAGCGAGGCCTCGTGCCCCCAATATTCGAAGAACTGCCGGCGATGCGGTTTCGGCCAGATGCCGTCATGGCTGGCGAGGCGATCGAGCACGGAACGGTCATAGCTGCCCAGGCGGGAGAAGAGCGGCAGGTAGTGTGCCCGGATCAGGACATTGACCGAATCGATCTGCAGCAGGCCCAGCTTCTCGATCGCCGCGCGGATCCGCGCGGCCGATGGCAGGTCGCTCCGCTTCGGCCCGAAGCCCTGGGCAGCCAGCGCGATGCGCCGGGCCTGGGCCGCCTTGAGCGTTGCGTCGGTCCTCATGCGCCCCCGCCGTCGATCACCTCGTCCCAGTGCGGCGCCAGGGCCCGGGCGAGGTTGCGCCAGATCCGGTAGCGGCGATCGAGCAGGCCGGCCAGCGCGCGGTCCGGCTGGACCTCGCCAACCGTCCTCGTCATCGCGGCGACGGCGCTCGCGAGGTCCGGATGCCGGCCGATGGCGACGCTCGCCAGGATTGCGGCACCAAGCGCGCCCAGCTCCCTGCCGGCCGGGAGGACGAGCGGCAGGTTCAAGGCTGCAGCGAAGATCTCGCGCCAGGGCACGCTCCTGGCGGCACCGCCGGCGAAACGTGCCGCGGACGGACGGCCGCGCAGGGCCGCCAGCCGGTCGAAATGACGGCGATGCTCGAAGGCAATGCCCTCCATCACGCCGCGCACCGTGTGGGGCAGGCCGTGCCAGTTGGTCATGCCGATCAGGCTGGCCCTGGCCGAGGACTGGTCCATCGCACCGTTCAGGTAGGGAAAGAAGAAGATCGGCGGGGCGGCCGGATCGAGCGGGGCCACCGCCGCGTTGATCTCCGCGAACAGCACGTCGTCCGCGATGTCGGGGCGCTGGCTGCGGATGAAGCGCTCCACGAACCAGTCGAGCTGCCCCGCCGAGGTGGGGCTGCCCTCGATGGCGAGCCAGCTGCCGGGGACCAGCCCGTGGGTCAGGAAGATCGCGGTCTCGTCGGCGGGAAGTTCCGACAGGAAGCACTGGTGCAGGCCCCAGGTACCGGCCATCACCACCACGTCGTCGGGCCCGATGGCAGCCGTGCCGAGCATGACCGCCAGGTTATCGGAGCAGCCGGCCGAGACGGGCGTGCCGGCGCGAAGGCCGGTCAGGTCGGCCGCCTCGGCGGTGACCTCGCCGGCGATGTCCATGGGCTCGAGCAGGGGCGGCATCAGCCGCACGAGGTCGCCCAGGCCCACGCACTCCATCATCGCCGGCTCGTTGCGGCGGCTCTGGACTGGCGAGAAGCCGCCGCTGGACTGGTCGCTCACCTCGCCGGCCACACGGCCGGTCAGCCGCGCGCGCAGGAAGTCCTTGCTGGACAGGGCAAAGCGGCCGCGCGCGATCGTGTCCGGCGCATGCCGGTGCAGCCAAGCCAATAGCGGCATCGGCTTGCCAGGCCAGGCGGCGGCATGGGCGCGGCGCCGGCGAGTCGCCTCGTCCTGCTCCTCGTTGCGCCAAGCCGTGCAGAGCGAGGCGGCCCGCAGGTCCAAGGTCAGCACGCCGTTCATGACCGCATGGCCGGCCTCGTCGACCAGCCACAGCCCGTTGCCGTAGCCGGTCACCCCGATGCCGTCCACGTCCTCGCCGCTGATGCCGGCATCAGCCAGAACCTTGTGGATGTCGGCGCCCAGACAGCGCCAGACCCGCTCGGGATCGCGCTCGGCGTGGCCGGGTTTCGGCGTGATGGCGGGGTGGGTGGTGCCGCGTACCGCCACCTCCGTGCCATCGGACGCGATCACGGCCACCTTCACGGCCGTGCCGCCGCTGTCGATCCCCAGCATGAACTCTGCCACGTCGCCCCCCGGATTCTTCTCGTTCGACTGCCGTCGCGACTTGTCCGGCGGGATCGCCCATCTGTCGAGGTGCCTGCGAGCAGGTGGCCGCGGCTCGGGTTCGTTTATGCAATTTCCCGTGCTGCCGGACAGCACGAAGCCTCTCTTTTCCGGCGGCAGGTCGGGTCGCCCGGACGGGTACCGGTCGCCATCGCTTGCGCATGAGGCCGTGGAAGCGGCGCTCGGGTTCGTTCATGCAATCATGCACCGTTGCGGCCCCCACGCTTGGCGGCTCCGCTCGGGTTCGTTCGTGCGTGTCGACGATGCGGGTGGCGGTGCATGCGGCCTCCTGGATGGGGAGGAGAATAGCACAGCCATAGGATCATTTGCCTGCCAATAACGGTGCGGCGGGGCTTGGGATCGTCGCAAGGGAACAGTGACGGGAAGCTGGGGCCCTTTGCGCATGGCGATCAGGACGGTTCCGATAGGCTGCGAATTGATCTAGAGGCGGTCGTGGGTCGCTGGCGCGGGTGGATGCCGGGCGATGCCGGGCGATGCCGGAATCAGGGAGAGAAGAATGCCGAAGGCCTATGCCAGCACCGTGATCGATCTGCCGGCCGACCAGGTCTGGGCGGCAGTCCGCGACTTCAACGGCTTGCCCGTCTGGGGCGGTCACATGGTGGCGCGCTCCGAGATCGAGGATGGCAAGCAGGGGGATCAGGTCGGCTGCGTGCGCAGCTTCCATCTCCATGATGGCGCCCATCTCCGCGAGCGCCTCCTGGCCTTCTCCGACCGGGACCGCTTCTACGTCTACAATTTCGAGAAGACCCCGTTCGACGTGCAGAACTATGTCGCCACCCTGCGCGTCACGCCGGTGACGGACAGCGGGCGGAGCTTCGTCGAGTGGTGGACCACCTTCGACTGCGCACCAGCCGACAGCGAATCCTGGGTCGATACCTTCGCCAACGGCGTGTTCGGCGGCGGGTTAAAGAACCTCCAGGCCCATCTGGCCAAGCGCTGAACGGCGTCCGCGCCGGGCGCACCCGGCGCGGAGCATCGGCTAGGGATGCTCGGGGAACAGCGGGATGGGCAGCCCTGGCGGCGGCTGGCCCTGGCCGATCCAGCGATCGCCCCGCTGCCGGTCGATGTTCTGCTGGCCGCTTCCGTTCACCCCGGTGGTCTGGTCGAGGTGGATGCTGTTGTCCGAGCTGTCGATCGAGAGCCCCGGCGGCAGCTCGAAGAAGTCCGGCCCCAGCTGCACCGGGGGCGGACCGCAGTTCCCGCGCAGGATCCCGCAATCCCAGCGCCACCCTTCCGGCTGGCCGATCATCAGCCCGCCGCGCTGGAATTCGCAGGCGCAGGAGCGCCCGGCCATGCAAACCACCGCGCCGGCGACCTCCGGCGTGCAGCGCGGCAGGTCTTGCGCCCCGGCCGGGAATGACATGGCCAGCAGCAGCATCAGGATCGGCAGAACGGGCAAATGTTGTCCCCGGATCGGTTCATTTGCCCGATCCTAGCCGCCATTCCTGAATGATCCGTTAAGCCACCTCTTCGACAGGTTCCGCATGGTGGCCGGTCAGGCGGACGAACAGGTCTTCCAGGTCAGCTTCCTGGGTCGTGAGGTCGGCGATCGACACGCCCGCCGCGCGCAGCCGGTCCAGGAGATGCTCGACCATCGTCGAGGAGCGCCGGTAGCGCAACACGAGGCGCCCTTCACCGTCGATCAAGGCGTGGCCATCGTCCAGGGCCGGGGGCACACGGGTGAAGGGTTGGGCGCCGCGGACGATCAGGCACTTCTCGTCCAGCCGGCCCAGCAGGGCCGAGGTCGTATCGAACGCCACCACCCGGCCGCCGTCGACAATCGCGATCCGGTCGCACAGCTCCTGGGCTTCCTCGAGATAATGGGTGGTCAGGACGATGGTCACGCCCTGCTCGTTCAGCTCGCGCATGTAGCGCCACAGCGAGCGGCGCAGCTCGACGTCCACCCCGGCCGTCGGCTCGTCCAGCACCACCACCGGTGGCCGATGGACCAGCGCCTTGGCGACCAGCAGCCGGCGCCGCATGCCGCCGGACAGCGTCCGGGCATAGGCATCCGCCTTGTCGGCCAGGCCCACTGCGTCCAGCAGTTCGTCCGTGATGCGGTCGCGCCTGGGCACACCGTAGAGACCCGCCTGGAGGTCCAGCGCCTCGCGCGGCGAGAAGAACGCATCCAGGTTCAGCTCCTGCGGGACGACGCCGATCGCCCGGCGGGCTAGCCGCGGGCGCTGGTCGATGTCGATGCCGAAGATCTCGACCTGGCCCTCGGTCTTGTTCACAAGTCCTGCCAGGATGTTGATCAGCGTGGACTTGCCCGCGCCGTTCGGCCCGAGCAGGCCGAAGAAGGAGCCGCGCGGCACCGTCAGGTCGATCCCATCCAGGGCCCGCTTGGCCGGGCGCTTGCCGTCCGCCGCGTAGACCTTGCCCAGGCCCCGGATGGACAGCCCGTGTTCGGGCGGGGAAAGCGGCATGTGCGGTTGTCTCCGTGCGCGGGCAGCGGCTATATCGCGCGGCGCCGGCCATCATGGCAAACTGCCTGCACAATTGGGCAGGTTCTCAAAAGGATCGACCGGGTGAAGGATCTTTTTCTGTCCGTCGAAGGCCGGGAGGTGGTCATCACCGAGGCACTCTATGTTCGCTGTGACGGTGGCGACGGCTCGATGGGGCACCCGCTCGAGTTCATGACGCTCGAGAAGGGCGGCGAGACGATGTGCAAGTATTGCGGCCGCCATTACATCCATGCCTCGGCGCCGACGGCAGACAAGTTCAAGCAGCCGCTCGACCCGGCCGCCTGACACGACATGATGCCGGGTCTCCGATCCGGCATGGCCGCTCCGCTCGATTGCAGCAATAACGTCACGCTGGCCCGGCCAACGCGTGCGGCAGCCATTCCTACGCTTGACGCACCATGGCGGGACGCCGTTGGACTTCCGCCCGGACGGGGCTCCTTCGGCACCGGTCCTGCCTTCGTTGAACGGATGACGTGGTGCTGGCTGTCGATCTTGGAGAACCGCAAGTCGTGATGGAGGGACCCGCCGCGGTACCCTCGGCAGGGCAGGCCCCCTTGCCGGCCCGGCGGCCGCCGGGCCGGCGCTCTGGCCCCGCGCAACGGGCAGTGCAGCGGCTGGCGGCCGCCTTGAAGCGGGAACGGCCGGACGTCGCGGTGGATGCCGACGGCCGGGTCGCCCGGATGCGCGATCTGCTGGTCCCCTCGGCGCTGCCGGCCGCGCAAGGGTCGGGCATGCTGATCGACCGGCCCCGCACCCCGGTCGACGATCCGCTGGCGCTGACGGCCAACTGCTTCCTGCCCTGGAGCGGCCAGGAATCAAGACTGCGCCTCGCCAATCTGGAAGGTTTTCACGAGCTGCGCTTTGCGGCTCGCTGCCCGACCGGCATTCGCGGCACGCCGCCGCAGACCGACCTGCTGCTGACCGGCGTGCAGGACGTCGTAGGCGTGGTGACCAGGGTCACCGAGCACCTGACCGTACCGCGGACCAAGCTCGCCGACGGCTACGACCACCAGCAGCGCGAACCCCGCCTGGACGCTTGGTACGACCTCCTGGCCCAGCTGCGCCGCTCTCCCGGAATCTTCCGCCTGCTCGATGCGGCGGGCCTCGCCAAGCATGCGATCGGCCTGGCCCACACCTTTCCCCGGCGCAGGACCGCGCTGGTCTACCTGTTCTGGGAACCCACCGACGCCCGGGCGTTCCCGATCTTCGCGGCGCATCGGGCCGAGGTCGAGATGCTGCGCCGGATGGTGACCGAGGGTGCCGTTCCGCTGCTGCCCATGTCCGTGCGGGAACTCTGGGACAGCTGGCGGGCGGAGGCGCCGGCGGGCTGGCTCCGCGACCACTTGACCTTCCTCCTTGCCCGCTATGGCGTTGCCATCGGAGACTGAGTGGCGGCACGATCGTTTGATGACCTGCAGGAATGGGCTGCCTGATGCCCGATACCAAGGCCTTGTTCTTCGACCGGCAGGAAGTGCGCTCGGCCGAGGAGCGTGAAGCCGCCATCTTTCATGCCTTGCCGGGTCTGCTCCGCCACGCGCTCGACAACGTGCCAGGCATCGCTGCCCACCTGGGCGGGATCGAGCCGGATCGCATCACGTCACGGGCGGCCCTGGCGGCATTGCCGACCCTGACGTTCCAGGACCTGCTCGACGACCAGGCCGGCAGCCCGCTGGGCGGCATGATCGCGACCCCGATCGGCCGGCTGGCCCGCGTGCTCACCGGCAAGCGCGGGCAGTTCCTGCCCGAAGGTGCCAGGGTCGACTATTGGAGATTTGCCCGCGCCTTCTTCGCGGCAGGGGTGCGGCGCAACCATCTCGTCTGGAACGCGCTGCCGCACCATCTGGGCGCGCTCGCCTCGATGGCGGAGACGGGTGCCAGGGCGCTCAGCTGCACGGTGGTCCCGGCTGGCCCCGGCCTCGGCACCGCGGAGCTCGACACGATCTTGCGCCTGCAGCCGAAGGTCTTCGTGGGCATGGCCCCCGTCCTCGAACAGCTCCTGGACCTGCTGGGCGACAGACAGCCCTTCCGCTCGGCCCTGCTGGTCGGACCGGTGCCGGACCCGGCCCTGCTGGTGGCGGCCTCGGCCAGGCATGCGCTGGAAACTTTCTTCGTCTACGCGACCGAGGAGATCGGGCTGATCGCCTACGAGACGAGCGGGCATGAAGGCCTGGTGGTCGACGAATCGGTGATTCTGGAACTGATCGGAACCGACGGCAGCCACGTCCTGGCCGACGGCGAGGAGGGTGCGGTGGTCGTGACCGTGTTCAACCCCGACTTCCCGCTCATCCGCTTCATCACCGGCGACCGGGCCCGCTACATCGCCGGCGAGAGCCCGTGCGGGCGCACCAATCGGCGCGTGACACCGCCCCTGTCCGATGACGATCCGACCGGTGGCGGTGCCACGCCCGAGCCGGTGAACTGACCCGGGCGATGCTCGTGGCGAACGACCTGGTTTCCGCACGGGCCGGCCGGCCCGTCCATGCGCCGGTTGCCTTTGAGCTGGCCGCGGGCGATGCGCTGATGCTGCGCGGGGCCAACGGCTCGGGCAAGTCGACCCTCCTGCGCACGCTCGCGGGTTTCCTGCGTCCGGCTTCCGGCGAACTGTCCTGGCAGGGCCGGCCGGCCGACGAAGGCACGTGGCAGGCAGCAATGCACTGGGTCGCGCACAGCAATGGCCTCAAGCCGCACCTGACCGTGCGGGAGAACCTGGTTCTGGCGGCTGCCCTGGCGGGGCAGCGGAGCGATCCAGAGTTAGCCGCGGACCGGTTCGGGCTCCGTTCCCGGCTGGACGAGCCGGTGGCCCGGCTGTCCCAGGGCCAGCGCCGCCGTGCCTCCCTGGCCCGGCTCCTGACCTGCGCCCGGCGGGCTTGGCTGCTCGACGAGCCGGGGGCGGGACTGGATGCGGCGAACGGCCGCCAGCTCGCCGACCTGATCCGCGCGCATCGGCGGACGGGCGGCCTCGTGGTGGTGGCAAGCCATGGCGACGTCGTCCTGGACGATCCGCTGGTCCTCGACCTGTGAGCACCGCGCGCGCCATCCTGGCTCTGGCCCGCCGCGACCTGACGGGCGCCTTGCGCCGCCCGGGCGACGCGCTACTGCCCGTCCTGTTCCTGATCACGGGCACGGCCCTGTTCCCGCTGGGCGTGGGGCCGGGTGCCGACACGCTGGCGCGGATCGGTACGGGCGTCATCTGGGTCCTGGCCCTGTTCGCGATCACCATCGGCACCGACCGGCTGTGGGCCGGCGACGTCGAGGACGGCAGCCTGGAAACGCTGGCGCTGAGCATCCTGCCGCTCGAAGTCACCGCCCTGGTCCGCACCGGCGTGCACTGGCTGGTGTCGGGCCTGCCGATCGTCCTGGCCTCGCCGCTCCTGGCCCTCCTGCTGCAACTGGAGCCGACAGCGCTGCTGGTCCTGCCGGCCGCCCTGCTGCTGGGCACGCCCGTGCTGGTGATGATCGGCGGCATCGGGGCGGCACTGCTCGTCGGCAGTCGGCGAAGCCAAGCACTCACGGCCCTGCTCGTGCTGCCCCTGCAGATCCCGACCCTGATCTTCGGCGTGGGTGCGGTCGAAGCGGTGACGACCGGCGTGGGCGGCACCGTGCCGTTCCTGGTCCTGGGCGCCCTCCTGCTCGCCACGGCGGCCCTCGCACCGTTCGCGACCGCCGCGGCCCTGCGCCTGGCGCTGGAATAGGTCCCGGCCACCGGGCCTTGCCGCAAAGGGTGCGGCGGAAGGAACAAGCCCATGGCATGGACCTCGCACAGCGGCGGACTTGCCGCTACACAGGTGCTGGCCGTTCCGAGGACCCGTCGCCGCCGTGCACGCCTACGCCAACCCGCTCCGCTTCCAGAAGATCGCCGAGGCGATCAGGCCATGGACGACCGTCCTGTTCCTGTTCTGCTTCCCCGTGGCCCTGTTCTGGGCCCTGGTCCTGGCCCCGGCCGACTATCAGCAATCCGACGCCTACCGGATCATGTTCGTCCACGTGCCGGCCGCCTGGATGAGCATGTTCACCTACATGATCGTGGCCACCGGCAGTGCGGTGGCCCTGATCTGGCGGCATCCACTGGCGGAGATCGCCGCACGGGCCGCCGCCCCGGTCGGCGCCTGCTTCACGGCGATCGCACTCGTGACCGGCTCGATCTGGGGCCAGCCCATGTGGGGGACCTGGTGGGTGTGGGACGCCCGGCTCACCTCGGTGCTGATCCTGTTCTTCCTCTATCTCGGCTACATCGCGCTCTACGACGCGTTCGACGACCCGACCCGCGGCGCCCGTGCCGCCTCGATCCTGGCGCTGGTGGGGGTCGTGAACATCCCGATCGTGAAGTTCTCGGTCGACTGGTGGAACACGCTGCACCAGCCGGCCTCGGTGCTGCGCATGGGCGGGCCAGCCATGCACCCGTCGATGCTGTGGCCGCTCCTCTTCATGGCGGTCGTCTTCAAACTATATCTGGTGAGCGTGCTGCTGGTGCGGATCCGGGCGGAGCTGGCCGAACGACGCGCGGCAGCCCTGCGAAGGTCCGAACCGGCTTGACGTTCTTGCGTCGCAGCAGGACACCCGGCCACATCGGATCAGTTCCAGGATCCGGGTTAACCTTTGCGAAAACCGGCGGTGGTACTGTCCGCTTCGGCAGGCCCGACCGCCCGACTGGTTTTGCCGGCACGAGGAGACGATTGCAGTGCGAGTTACCGGCCACGACACGCTGAAGGTCCGTCGCACCCTCGAGGTTGGCGATCTCTCCTACGACTATTTCAGCATTCCCGAGGCGGAAAAGCAGCTGGGCGACCTGTCCCGCCTGCCGTTCTCGATGAAGGTGCTGCTGGAGAACCTGCTCCGCTTCGAGGACGGTCGCACCGTCAAGGTCGCCGATTTGAAGGCGGTCGCCGAATGGCTGGCGACGCGCTCGTCCAAGCACGAGATCGCCTATCGCCCCGCCCGCGTGCTGATGCAGGACTTCACCGGCGTGCCGGCGGTGGTGGATCTCGCAGCCATGCGCGATGCCATGGTGGCGCTGGGCGGCGATCCCGCCAAGATCAACCCGCTGGTCCCGGTCGACCTGGTGATCGACCATTCGCTCCAGGTGGACGCGTTCGGGTCGCCCGAGGCGTTCGAGCAGAACGTCGAGCGGGAATACGAGCGCAACAACGAGCGCTACCAGTTCCTGCGCTGGGGCTCCAAGGCGTTCGACAATTTCCGCGTCGTGCCGCCCGGCACCGGGATCTGCCATCAGGTGAACCTGGAGCATCTGGCCCAGGTCGTCTGGACCGCGAAGGAAGGCAACAGCCAGATCGCCTATCCCGACACGCTGGTCGGCACCGACAGCCACACGACCATGGTCAATGGCCTTGCCGTGCTCGGCTGGGGCGTGGGCGGCATCGAGGCCGAGGCGGCGATGCTTGGCCAGCCCGTGTCGATGCTGCTGCCCGAGGTGGTCGGCTTCAGGCTCACGGGCAAGCTGCCCGAGGGGGCCACGGCGACCGACCTCGTGCTGACCGTCACGCAGATGCTGCGCAAGAAGGGCGTGGTGAACAAGTTCGTCGAGTTCTACGGCAGCGGGCTGAACAACCTGCCGCTCGCGGACCGGGCGACGATCGGCAACATGGCACCGGAATATGGCGCCACCTGCGGCTTCTTCCCCATCGACCAGGTCACCATCGATTACCTGAAGCTCACCGGCCGTACGCCGGAGCGGGCGGCCCTGGTCGAGGCCTATGCCAAGGCCCAGGGCATGTGGCGCCACACCGACGCGCCCGATCCCCTGTTCACGGACGGGCTGGAGCTCGACCTGGGCGATGTCGAGCCGTCCATGGCCGGGCCGAAGCGGCCGCAGGACCGGGTACCGCTCAAGGCCGCGAAGCTGGGCTTCGAGGCGGCCCTGCCGGGCCTGGCGGGCGATACGGCGCTCGACGCCAAGGCGCCGGTGGCCGGCAGCGACCATGCGCTGGGCCATGGCGACGTGGTGATCGCCGCCATCACGTCCTGCACCAACACCTCCAACCCTGGCGTGATGATCGCCGCAGGCCTGGTCGCGAAGAAGGCGGCCGCACTCGGCCTGCAGCGCAAGCCCTGGGTGAAGACGTCGTTGGCACCCGGCTCCAAGGTCGTGACCGACTATCTGGCCGCCGCCGGGCTGACCGAGCCCTTGAACCAGATCGGCTACAACCTGGTCGGCTATGGCTGCGCCACCTGCATCGGCAATTCCGGACCGTTGCCGGACGAGATCGCCGATGCCGTCAACGAGGGCAAGCTCGTGGTGGCCGCCGTCCTCTCCGGCAACCGCAACTTCGAGGGCCGCGTCCATCCGCAGGTGAAGGCGAACTACCTGGCCTCGCCGCCGCTGGTGGTAGCCTACGCGCTGGCCGGCACCATGCTGAAGGACATCACGACCGAACCGCTCGGCACCGGCCGGGAGGGGCAGCCGGTCTACCTGAAGGACGTCTGGCCGACTCCGCGCGAGGTCGACGAGGCCGTGCACAAGGCCGTCACCGCCGAGATGTTCGCCAGCTCCTACGCCGACGTATTCGCGGGCGACGAGCGCTGGAAGGCGATCGGCGCCGGCGAGACCGGCATGACCTATGACTGGGACGACCAGAGCACCTATGTGCGCCTGCCGCCCTATTTCGAGGGCATGAGCCCGTCGCCCGCGACGGCGCTCTCCGACATCACCGGGGCGCGCGTCCTGGGCGTGTTCGGCGACAGCATCACGACCGATCATATCAGCCCGGCCGGCAACATCGCCAAGAACGGGCCGGCGGCTCGCTACCTCCTGGACCATGGCGTCGAGCAGCGCGAGTTCAACTCCTATGGTGCCAGGCGCGGCAACCATGAGGTGATGATGCGCGGCACCTTCGCCAACATCCGCATCAAGAACGAGATGCTGAACGGCAAGGAAGGCGGCTACACTAGGCTGATGCCGGACGGCGCGGAGATGTCGATCTACGACGCCGCGATGGAGTACCAGAAGCAGGGCACGCCCCTGGTGGTCTTCGCAGGCCAGGAATACGGCACCGGCTCGTCACGCGACTGGGCGGCCAAGGGCACCAACCTGCTGGGCGTAAAGGCGGTCGTGGCCGAGAGCTTCGAGCGCATCCACCGCTCCAACCTGGTGGGCATGGGCGTGATGCCGCTGGTGTTCTACCCGGGTACCGACCGCAAGACGCTCAAGCTGGATGGCAGCGAGATCGTCGACGTGATCGGCCTTGCCCAGGGCCTGCGCCCGCTCATGGACCTGACCCTGCGGATCACCCGTACCGACGGGAGCAGCGAGGAGCACAAGGTGCTCTGCCGTGTCGATACGCTCGACGAGGTCGAGTACGTCATGCATGGCGGCATCCTGCACTACGTCCTGCGCCAGCTGCTGGCGCAGGCCGAGCCGTCAGGATCCGCCTGACCACTTGTCCGGGCCGCCCCCTGGGCTGCCCGGGCGTTCCCGTCGCTGGTCTGCCGACGCGGACCTCATGATGGGAGGCAGGGCCATCGGGCCGCCTCAGGCGTAGCGGGCTGTGACGGCCGCTGCCGGCCATACGGCACGGCCCATCACATCGGCTGCCCGACGGGCCGTCACGTCGATCGCCGCTGGGTGTATGGTCCCGGGATGAGGTGGTGTGGGTTGATCTTGAAGGCTGACGCGTCGGCTTTCCAAGCGTCGCAGATCGCCTGGAACGGCGTTCGCCATCGCAGTGCCTTGAGGTGCCTGGCGAAGTTATAGGCGGTGACGAAGGCCAGGATGTGGGCCTGGAGCGCCTCCAGGTCAGGATAGTGGAACGTCTTGAGCGTGGCATCCTTGACCGTGCGGTTCATCCGTTCAGCCTGACCATTCGTCCAGGGGTGGCAGGGTTTGGTGAGACGGTGCTGGATGCCATGTGCATCGCAGACGCGGTCGAAGATGTGGCCGCCGAAGAGGCACCGATCTCTGGGTAGCGGCCGCGGTTCTTGGGCAAGTTGGCGAAGGCCATGCCGCCTCCGCCGTCTCCTGACGGCGGTCCTTCCAGGAAGCGGATCGATCGCCTGCTGGCGATCGATTGTCGGTCAGCACGGTATGGATCTGGTAGGGGAACACCTCGACGACCTCGCGCAGAAAGGCGGCGCCGTTGGCCTTGGTGTTGGCATCAAGAAAAGTGACTTGCGTGAAGCCCGGTCGCCTCCCGGTCCTGCTGGACCGGTTCCTTGCAGGAGACGGATCAGCCGTCTGCTGACGGCTGATTGCGAGGAACATGAAGAGCTTGTCCTGAGCCTTATAGCGCAGTTCACGAACGTCGATGTGGACGTAACCGATCTTCGTCAGGGCGAAACGTCGGCGTTTGGAAGTGGTCTCTGCGCCTTCGGGCAGGCGAGAGAGGGCGGGGATCTCCTTGCACAGGTAGCCCAGGACGTCGTCGAGTGGCAGCAGCGTGCGACGACGGAACTCGACGACGATGACCTCCTCGGCCTCGGTGAGGACCGAGCTGCGTGGCCGGGTCGCTCCCATCCGCGCATCAGCTGTGAACGTGCGCCGACGCCACTTGGCGACGGTCTTCAAAGTTCAGCCCGTAGCGGGTGGCCAGGGTGCGGGTCGCTTCTTGCGACGCTTGGAGCTCGGCTCGAACTCGCGGCGTCGTACGGGCTGAGCCATGAAGACCTGCTGCCATAGCGCGTCCTCGTGTTCAGAAGATAACGCACCACGACACTCCGGGACGATGCAACTAGGCTCCATGGGGCGCGACAGATCCAACCCGCTCCGCGCTGCGCCTCCGGATCCAGGATCGGGTCATGTGGGCGGCTGCTCAAGATCATTGCTCTCGCAGCGATGTCGAACCATCCCTGGCGAGCGACCAGGGCCTGTCATGGAGCAGCTTGGCGGTAGATGACCCCGCCCGAGGCAGTCCGTGCGAAGATCCCGCGCCGGGCTCTGTCGATCGGGTGTCACCGACGAGGAAACGGCCTCAGATGCGCCGCTTCATCCATCTGGCCGGTAAACGTGCGGTCGGCGGGCGCATCAGGGTCAGATCCGCTGCAAAGCCTGCATTCTCCAGGCTGTTGGCGCACTCGGTTGGGGCTGCCGACATCGAGCGGGCGGCCAATGTTGTTCCGGAAGGTCGTGCAGGTTCGGGCCTCGGTGCAACGCAGGAACGCCTTGAGCACGGTGACCAGCTGTTCGCCTCCCGACCTGATCCCTTCCGGGGTTCGGCGGCTGCCGGGTCATGGGTACGGCCGGCCGAGCAGGGCGGCAGGTAGAGGACGCCGGCGTCGGTAACGGCTACCACCATCCTGTGAATGGCCAGGTTGCCCATGACGCGCCAGCAGGCGCTTCATCGGTCACCACAGAGCAAGCGGAGGCATAAGCAAGTTGCATTGCTGGCGCCTGCTGCGCTGCCGAAAGCCTCGCGTCGACGGTCCGAGGATCACGAGGCGCTGGATGCCGGCGGCGATGCCTCTGAGCAGGAACTGGGCCTGCCGCGCCGGTTCCAGGCGAGCTATGGGCACCTCGCCTGAGCGGCGCTTCCTGGCTGGGTCCACACCAAGCCGTTCCCGGCAGAAGCGGTGTTGGCTTTGCTGTCGTAGCCGGCATCGGCGACCAGCAGGTCGTACGGCATGAGCTCCGACGCGCTGGAGGCGAGAGGAACCAGTTCGCCGACGTCGCTGGCTATGGCCTGACCCGCTGCGCCAAGAGCAACGGCGGCTCGAGAGGTGCGAGAGAACCATGGGCCGGCGGAACGAAGGCGACCTGGCGCGCCTGCTTGGCGCACTGGCTTGCCAACCGAACCGCTTCTCGCCGCCCGCAGGCAGATGGCGTGGGCAAGCCGGCAGGTGGACAGGCTGGCTCTGCATCCTTGGCAAGTCGTGGCGGGAATGAGCCAAGTGCCATCATCATCGACAGCTGTGCGAAGCGGAGAAGCTCACTGTCGATGCCGGTCACAGATGGGACATCAGGGCCAGTCGTCGCATGGCTTTCGACAGAGCAAGCGCTCGTATCAAGAGGAGAGCCCGCTCCTTCATGAACGTCCTCTGCCTTGCGTCCGCTCTTGATTGGTTCAAGACCGGACGGAGCCCAAGGGCACGATCCGGGGCCTGTCGACGCTTTCCCGGCGCTGCCAGTTGAAGGCCGCAGCTGCCTTGCGCGCGAGGGAGATGAGCGCAAACTGGTCGAGGGAACGCGTGAACGAGGATCGAGGCGGATGGCGACGAGGGTGATACTGCACCGAACGGGTGGGCCGGAGGTTCTGGAAACGGAGAGCTATGATCCAGGCAAGCCCGCAGCGGGCGAGGTCCTGATCCGGCAGGCGGCGATCGGGCTGAATTTCATCGACTGCTATTTCCGTTCCGGCCTCTATCCCACGGCCCTGCCCTATACGCCCGGCTTCGAGGCTTCCGGCGTGATCGAGGCGGTAGGCGAGGGTGTCGCCGATCTCCAGGTTGGCCAGCGCATCGCCTATGGTACCGGTCCCGCGGGTGCTTACACCGACCTGCGCGTGATGCCGGCTGCAAGCCTGGTGCCGGTCCCCGACTCGATCCCGGACGACCAAGCTTGCGCCATGATGCTGAAGGGCATGACGGCCCAGTACCTGCTCCGCCGGACCTTCAGGGTCCAGGCCGGGCAGACGATCCTCATCCATGCCGCTGCCGGCGGCGTGGGGCTGCTGGTCTGCCAGTGGGCCAGGCATCTGGGCGCCACCGTGATCGGCACGGTCTCCTCGGACGAGAAGGCGGCGCTCGCCAAGGCGCATGGCTGCGATCATCCGATCGTCTACACGCGCGACGACTTCGTGGCGGCGGTGAAGGAGCTGACCGGTGGCAAGGGCGTCGACGTCGTCTACGACTCGGTCGGCAAGGACACGTTCATGAAGTCGCTCGACTGCCTGAAAAGGCTCGGGATGATGGTCACGTTCGGGCAGTCCTCGGGCAAGATCGAGCCGTTCGACACGGCCCTCTTGGCCCAGAAGGGCTCGCTCTTCCTGACCAGGCCGACGCTGTTCAGCTATGTCAGCACCCGCGACGAGCTGCTCGCGACGGCGAACGACCTGATCGAGGTCGTCGCCAGCGGTGCCGTGAAGGTCGAGATCGACCAGACCTACAAGCTGGCCGACGTGGCGCAGGCCCATCGCGACCTGGAGAGCCGCAAGACCACGGGCTGCACGATCCTTACTCCCTGACCTGGTCCGGCGCCGGCACGGTCTCCTTGGCGAGACCGGCCGGCTCCTTGAAATGCTCGCGCAGGGCGCGGTCGAAGAAGAACAGCGCGGCCGCCCGGCCCTCGCCCAGGCACCATTGCCGCTTGCCGCTGTTCGAGCGGTTCTGCCACTCGTCGTCGAAGGCCACGGCGGCCTGCACCCGCGCCCGGAACGCCGCCTCCTCGTCCAGCGCCGCCGCCTCCCTGGCCTCCGCGCAGGCCAGCTCCGCCCCTTTCGCCAGCACGTCGCTCCAGATACCGCAATACTGCAGCACCTCACGATCGTAGAAGCAGCGGGGATAAGGCTGCAGCGCGTCCCTGGGTCCTGCCGTCGCCGGCAGGCCGGACAGCATGAGGGCGGCCGCCAGCCATTTCACGCGAGGCCGTCCCAGAGCAGCTTGAGGCCGGTGAGCAGCACGAAGCCGACGCAGAGCGGATAGAACCACCGGTCGCTCACCCGATGGTGCATCCACACGCCGGCCACCATGGCCAGCGCGGCTACCGGCACCATCCAGAGGATGGTCGATACGATCGTCTGGTCGAACAGGCCGATGGCGAAATAGGGCGGCAGCTTGGCCAGGTTGATGCCGGTGAACAGGATGGTCATCGTGCCGACGAACACCGTCTTGTTCAGCTTGAGCGGCACAAGGTACAGGTTGGCCGGCGGGCCGCCCGCATGGGCGATCGTGCTGGTGAAGCCGGCAGCACCGCCCAGCAGGATCCCGGAGAGCCGGCCCGGCCGCTTGCCCGTCCCAATCCGTGCGGCCGGTCGGAAGAACCAGTCCAGCGAGAACAGGACGGAGGTGGCGCCGAGCAGCACCCGCACCACGTCGTCGGACAGCCAGCCGAAGGCCAGCGTGCCCACCACGATCCCGGCCAGCGCACCCGGCAGCAGGGCCACCACGGCCCGCCTGTCCCAGTTGCGGCGGTAGGCCCACACGCCGATGGCATCCATCAGGCACAACAGCGGCAGCATGATCGCCGCCGCATGGGCCGGCGGCATGATCCAGCTCATCAGCGGCACCGACACCATGCCAAGGCCGCCGCCGAAACCGCCCTTGCTCAAGGCGCTGATGATCACGCCGGTCGCCACCAGCGACCAGTACAGAACGACATCATCCACGATGAAAGCTCACATTCCGGCGATCTTCTTGAGTTCGTCCAGCTTCCAGTTCGCCGCCATCTCTTCCAGGAGCGCGCTGTTCTCGAGCCCGCGCCCCTGGAGCTGCAACAGCATCCGTCCGCCCAGGACCAGCGTCGCCTCGCCGCTGTCCCCGCCTTCCTCGAGCTGGACGAGCACGTTCTCGCGGCCCACCCGTACGCGCCTGGCCGCGGGATTGGCAGCCATGATGGCTGGATTGTTGAGCATGGCGGCCAAGCCCTGGATCATGGGATTGTCGACGGAGATGGTGGCGTCGATCACCCCCTCGCCGCCCTGCTGCGTATAGGTGCGGGCGACCGAGGTCCCTCCACCGAACATCGCCATGGCCGCACTGTTGTCCTCGGAGCCGTCGGCTGCGACCCAGCCTGCCGGCGCATCCGGGAAACCGGCCCTATACCTTGCGGACAGCTGCGACCGGATGTCCTGGATGGCGAACTGAAGCTCGTTGATCGCGCCGGTCAGATCACCTTCTTCGTAGTACTTCTTGCCGAGGTCGAGCTGATCGGTGACCTGATCGGCGGCCGCAGGAAGCGAGGCAGTGCAGACCAGCATGCAGACGGCAAAGAATGACAGGCGCATGATGTCCACCGCTCCGGCGCTGACCCGGCGGAATCTTAGCCCTACCTGTGTCGCCGCGTCGAGCCGAAGCCTGGCGGTACCGGCCACTGCACGAAGGATACAGTCATGACGGACGCCAGCGATGTCGTGGTCGTGGGCGGGGGCCATGCCGGGCTGCTGACGGCGATCGCGCTTTCTGACCTGGGGCTGAGCGTGCGGGTGGTCGAGCCGATGCCCGAGAATGCCATCCGCGAGGCGCCACCCGATGGCCGCGCCCTGGCCCTGCTCGCCGGCAGCATCGACCACCTGACAGCGCTGGGCCTCTGGGATGACCTGGCACCATTCGGCGCGCCGATCCGGCGGGTCGAGGTCCTGGACGTCGGCAGCTCGTCCAAGGTCGCGTACCGGGAGAACGACGCGCCGCGGACCACGCCGTTCGGGCAGGGGTTCGAGAACCGGGTCCTGCGCCGGGCCCTGCTCGATCTCCTGTTGGCGCGGACGGGCAGATCGGTCCTGCTGGAGGACCGGATCACCGGCATCGAGCGGCAGGCGGCCAAGATCGTCGTGCGCACGGAGCAGGGCAGGGATCTTCCTGCCAAGCTGGTGATCGGCGCGGATGGACGCGGCTCCAAGCTGCGCACCCTTGCCCGCATCGGCCTGCAGCGCTGGAGCTACGGCCATGCTGCCCTCGGGCTGATCGTCCGGCACAGCACCGATAATGGCGGTGCCGTGCTCGAGCGGATGCGGCCAGGCGGCCCGCTGGCGACCCTGCCGCTGCGCGCCGACCGTACCGGCATCACCTGGGTCGAGACGACCGAGCGCGCCCAGGTCCTCGCCAACGGTCCGCCATCTGTCCTGCTGGGCGAGCTGTCGGACGCGCTGGACGGCGTGCTCGGCGAGATGCAGCTGGATGGGCCGGTCGGCATGTGGCCGCTCTCGGGCCAGCACGCCGAGCGCTACGTGGCCCCTCGCCTGGCGCTGGTGGGCGATGCCGCGCATGGCGTCCACCCGATCCACGCCCAGGGCTTCAACATGGGCGTGGCCGACGTGGCGGCGCTGGTCGGGCTGATCCGTCGCAACCTGAGCGATCCCGGATCCCCGGACGTCCTCAAGGCCTACGAGCGGATGCGGCGCGGGCCGAATACGCGCGTCATCTGGCTGACCGACGGCCTGGCCAGGCTGTTCACCAACGACCTGGTGCCGCTGGCCCGCGCCCGGGGCGCTGCGCTGACGATCCTCGATCGGATCACGCCACTCAGGCGCCTGGCCATCCAGCGCGGCATGCGGACCTGAGCCTTACTCCGCCGGTACGGGCGTGGCCGTCACCGGCTCGTCGTGGTGCGGCCGATGCCGGCGTGCCAGCAGCGTGTAGGCCGTGGGCACCACGAACAGGGTGAAGAACGTGCCGAGCGTGAGCCCGCCCACGATCACCCAGCCGATCGCATGGCGGCTCTCGGCGCCCGCACCAGTGGCCAGTGCCAGTGGCAGCGAGCCCAGGACCATGGCGCCCGTGGTCATCAGGATCGGCCGCAGCCGCAGGACGGATGCCTCGATCACCGCGGACTTCATGTCCCTGCCCTGCTCGCGGAGCTGGTTGGTGAACTCCACGATCAGGATGCCGTGCTTGGTGATCAGCCCGACCAGCGTTACGAGGCCAATCTGGCTGTAGACGTTGATCGAGCCTCCAGCGAGCTTGAGTGCCAATAAGGCGCCTGTGATCGAGAGTGGCACGGTCAGCATGATGATGAACGGATCGATCCAGCTTTCGAACTGCGCGGCCAGCACTAGGTAGATGAAGGCCAGCGCCAGCACGAAGGTGACGTAGAGGCCGCCGCTCGCCACCTTGAACTCGCGGCTCTCGCCGTTGAGGTCGTAGATGATGGTGGGCGGGATCTTCCCCTCGTCCTGCAGGCGCTGGAAGGTCGATTCGAGGAACTCCAGGGCCTGGCCGGTCGTGAAGCCGGGTGCGAGCGTCGCCGTGATCGAGGCCGAGCGCAGCTTGTTGAAGTGGTTCAGCTCCTTGGGCGCCACCGTTTCCTGGCTGACCACCAGCGTGGCGAGCGGGATCATCTGCCCTGCACCGTTGCGCACGTAGATCTGCTCCAGGTCGGAGCGCGAAGTGCGCTCGTCGTCCTCGACCTGGACCACGACCTCGTACTGCTTGCCCTCGCGCTTGAAGCGGGTGACCTCGCGCCCACCGAGCATCGTCTCGACCGTCCGGCCGATCGTCTCGATGTCGATGCCCATGAGCGCCGCCTTCTCGCGGTCGATCTCGAACTTGATCTGCGGCTTGTTCAGCTTGAGGTCGGTGTCGAGATTGACCAGCCGCGGCTCGGCCGCCACCGCGGCGATCATGGTGTCGGCCGCGGCCTGCAACTCGGAATACGGACTGGAGGTCTGCAGGACGAACTCGATGGGCTTGTCGATCGGGCTCTGGCCCAGCGAAGGCGGGTTCACCGCGAAGGCGAGCAGCGCCGGGATCCCGAACAGCTTCGGCGTCATCTGCGCCGCGATATCCTGCTGCCGGACCGGCCGCTTGTCCCAATCGACCAGACCCACGAAGCCCAGTCCCTGCGTCACCGCGGGGAAGCCCACCACGGTGAAGAAGCGGTCCATGTAGTCGGTGCCGGCGAAGATCTTCTCCATCTCGCGCACGTAGCGGTCGGTGAAGTCGACCGTGCTGCCTTCCGGCGCGATGCCGATGGAGATGATCGTGCCGCGGTCCTCCACGGGCGAGAGCTCCGACGGCAGGGCCTTGAGCAGGAACCAGGCGCAGCCCGCCACCAGCAGGCCGGCCAGCACGACCGCCACGCGCACCGTCAGGATGAACTGGAGCGTGCGCCGGTAGCCGTTGGTCAGCCCGTTCAGGCCGCCTTCGATGAAGCGGTAGAGGAAGTTGTGCCGCTCCTGGTGCTTGAGGATCAGCGAGCACATCATCGGCGACAGGGTCAGCGCCATGAAGCCGGACACGAGCACGGCGCAGGCGAGGCTGAGCGCGAACTCGATGAACAGCCGGCCGGTGCGGCCCGTCTGGAATGCGATCGGGGCATAGACCGCCACCAGCGTGATCGTCATCGCGATGATCGCGAACTGGATCTCCTTCGCGCCGACGATGGCGGCCTGGAACGGCTTCATGCCTTGCTCGACGTGACGGCTGATGTTCTCCAGCATGACGATCGCATCGTCGACCACGAGACCCACCGCCAGCACGAGGGCCAGCAGGGTCAGCGTGTTGATGGAGAAGTCCAGCGCCCACATGAAGATGAAGGCGCCGACCAGCGACACCGGGATCGTCACGATCGGGATCAGGGTCGCGCGGAACGAGCGCAGGAAGATGAAGATCACGATCACCACGAGGATGATCGCCTCGCCGATCGCGTTGAACACGTTGTCGATCGAGGTCGCGATGAAGACCGAGCTGTCGTAGGCGACATCCACCTTCATGCCGAGCGGCAGGGCCGCCTCGATCTGCGGCAAGGCCTTGGCGACCTCCCGGCTGACGTCGAGCGGGTTGGCGGTGGACTGCTTGACCACGCCGATGGCGACGGCGGGATTACCGTTGAACCGGGCTATGATCCGCTCGTCGAGGGCACCCACCTCCGCCCGGCCCACGTCCTTCAACCGGACGAGATAACCGTCGCTATCGCGGATGATCAGGTTGTTGAACTGCTCGGGCGTGCGCAGGTCGGTCTCGGAGAGCACCGTGAACTCACGGTCGGCACCCTCGATCCGCCCGGCCGGCACCTCCACGTTCTGCCGGCGCAGGGCGGCTTCCACGTCCTGCGGCGTCAGATTGAAGGCCGCCAGCCGCAGCCGGTCCAGCCAGATCCGCATCGCCTGCTCGCGCTCGCCATAGATCTCGATCTCGGCGACGCCCGGCAGGTTCTGGAGCCGGTCCTTCACGACGCGGTCGGCGAAGTCGGTCACCTCCATCGCGTTGTGGCGCGTGGAAGCAAAGGCCAGATACATGACCGGCTGGCTGTCCGCCTCGACCTTGGCGATGACCGGCTCGTCGATCTCGTCCGGCAACGCATCCCGGGCCCGCCCGACCCGGTCGCGCACATCGGCCGCGGCGGAATCAGGGTCGCGGTCGACCCGGAAGCGCACGTTGACCTGTGATTCCTCGGGCCGGCTGATCGACGTCATCACGTCGATACCCTCGATACCGGCCAGACTTTCCTCGAGCGTGCGGGTCACCTGGCTCTCGACGATCTCCGCGGAGGCACCCTTGTAGGTCGTCGTGACCGAGACGACAGGCTCGTCGATCTTCGGGTACTCGCGCACCGACAGGCGCGAATAAGCCATCAGGCCCACCAGCAGGATCGCGAGGCTCATGACCGTTGCGAAGACCGGCCGGCGGATGGAGATCTCGGAGAGTGACATGGCCCTGCTCCTCAGCCTGCGGCCGCGGCCGGCTGCGCCTCGCCTTTGGCGCTGCCACCCTGAACCGGTGCTGCCTCACCGCCTGGTTCCGCACCGGCTGCCGGGATCACCTGGATCGGCGAGCCGTCGCCGATCTTCAGCACGCCGGCCGTGACCACCTTGTCGCCCTTGGCCAGCCCCTCGACGACCTCGACCTGCCCGGGCTGGCGCATGCCGAGCTTCACCGGCTGGGTCTTGGCCGATGTCTTGCCGTCCGCTCCTTCGACGACCTTGAAGACGGTGATCTGGTCGCCCATCGGCACGATCGCCGCTTCCGGGATCCAGATGGCATCCTCGCGGGTCTCGAGCGTGAGGGTCACACGGGCGAACAGGCCGGGCCGGAGAGTCAGGTCGTCGTTCTTGACCACCGCGCGGATGACAAGGGATCGGCCGGCCTCGTCGATCTGCGGATCGATCGCCGCCACTTCGCCCTCGAACTGCCGGTCCGGGAAGGCATCGACGGCAACGCCGATCTTCTGGCCCAGTTGCACGACCGGCAGGAACCGCTCGGGCACCCGGAAGTCCAGCTTGAGCGGGTCGATGTCCTCAAGGTTCACCAGCGCGGTACCGGCGTCGACGAACTCGCCGGGGCTTACCCGGCGAAGGCCGGTGCGCGCGTCGAAGGGGGCCAGCAGCGAGCGCTTGGACAGCCTGGCCTCGGCCAACGCGATGGCCGCCGTTCCGGTATCCAAGGCTGCCTTGGCCTGGTCGAGCGCCGCCTGCGACACGGCGTTGCGCGAGCGCAGCGTCTGCTGCCGCCGGTACTCCGATTCGGCGAGAGCCAGTTGCGCCTGGGCTTGCGCCAGTTCGGCCTCTTCGATGCTGCGGTCGAACTCGACCAGCACATCGCCGGCCTTCACATCCTGGCCTTCATTGAAATTGATGCTGACGATCCGGCCCGCGACCTCGGGCCTCAGGTGCAGCGATTCGGTCGAACGCAAGGAGCCGACCGCATCGGTCGTGGTGGCGGCGACGTCGATCGTCACCTCGGCCGCTTCGACCGGCATGGCGAAACCAGGGGGCGGCCCGCCGCCTCCCTGCGCGGCCGTCAACTGCGGCCGCATGACGAACCACCAGTAGGCTCCTCCAGCGCCCGCAGCGACTAGGAGGACGACCACGATGGCCACGAGATTGCGCAACACGATCGATCATCCCTGTGGCGTGAGCCGGGAGGTCTGCCTTCTGCCGGGCAGACCTCCGGGAACACCTTGCCTCAGGGGAAGAACCCGCTGCTCTCCCGTGATCAGTTCATGGTGTTCCAGAAATCGTCGTTCGTTTTCGCGTGTTTCATCTTGTCGAGCAAGAACTCGATCGCATCGACGGTGCCCATCGGGCTGAGGATGCGGCGCAGGACCCACATGCGCTGCAGCGTCGCACGGTCGACCAGGAGCTCCTCCTTCCGGGTGCCGGACTTCTGGACGTCCATGGTCGGGAACACCCGCTTGTCGGCGATCCGGCGGTCCAGGACGATCTCGGAATTGCCGGTGCCCTTGAACTCCTCGAAGATGACCTCGTCCATGCGCGAGCCCGTGTCGATCAGCGCGGTGGCGATGATCGTGAGCGAGCCACCGGCCTCGATGTTGCGGGCAGCACCGAAGAAGCGCTTGGGGCGCTGCAGGGCGTTCGCGTCGACACCGCCCGTCAGGACCTTGCCCGACGAGGGGACCACCGTGTTGTAGGCGCGCGCCAGGCGGGTGATCGAATCCAGCAGGATCACCACGTCCTTGCCCATCTCGACCAGCCGCTTGGCCTTCTCGATCACCATTTCGGCGACCTGGACGTGCCGCGTCGCCGGCTCGTCGAAGGTCGAAGACACCACCTCGCCGCGCACGGTGCGCTGCATGTCGGTGACTTCCTCGGGCCGCTCGTCGATGAGCAGCACGATCAGGAACACCTCGGGGTGATTCGCCATGATCGCGTGCGCGATGTTCTGCATCAGCACGGTCTTGCCGACGCGCGGCGGTGCTACGATCAGGCCACGCTGCCCTTTGCCGAGCGGCGTGGTCATGTCGATGATCCGGGTGCTCATGTCCTTCTGGCCCGTGATCTCGAGCTTGAGCTTCTCGGTCGGGTAGTAGGGCGTGAGGTTCTCGAAATGCACGCGGTGGCGTGCCCTTTCCGGCTCCTCGAAATTGATCGTGTTGGCGCGCAGCAGCGCGAAGTAGCGCTCGCCTTCCTTGGGAGCGCGAACCAGGCCGTGCACCACGTCGCCTGTGCGCAGCCCGAACCGGCGGATCTGCGACGGCGACACGTACACGTCGTCAGGGCCTGCCACGTAATTCACGTCCGGCGAGCGCAGGAAGCCGAAGCCGTCCTGCAGGATCTCGATGACGCCCTCGCCGGTGATGGCGATGTCGGTCTCGGCCAGCCGCTTGAGGACGGCGAAGATCAGGTCGCCCTTCTTCAGCGCACTCGGCTGCTCGATGCCGAGCTCCTCGGCATAGGTCAGCAGCTCCGCCGGCGAGCGGCGCTTGAGCTCGGTGAGGTTGATCGTGGGCCGGTTGACATCGGCCGCGATCTCGGCGGCGGCGAGTTCTTCCTCCTCGCGCACCCTCGGCAGACCGTCATGGCGGCCGCCACCGCCACCGCGGCGCTGTTCGAAATGCCGCTGCCGGCTGTCGTCGCGATCGCGCCGGAACTCGTTGCGCGGCTGCTCGAAGCGTGGCCGCTGGTCGCGCCCATCCTGCCGGTCGCGGAACTCACGGGGCTCGCGCTGTTCGCGAGGTTCGCGCGGCTCACGGAAGTCGCCTCGCCCCTCGGGACGCTGCCGGTCCGGCCGAGGGCCGCGGTCATGGCGGTCGGCGAAGCGATCCTGCTGCCGGTCCTGGTTGCGCTCGGGCCGCCGGTCCGGGCGCTCGTCGCGCTCGGGCCGCTCCGCCCGCACCGCCGGTGCCGCCGCCGGCACGTCGCCAGCCGGCTCCTCGCCGGGCATGGGCGGAATCTCGATCACCGGCTGGGGTGCCGAAGCCGGATCGGCCTGGCGCTGGTCCTCGCCCATCTCCGGGGCCGCACGTCCGTTCGCGGCCATCGGTGCAGGGGCGTCATCGCCATTGCGGTCGACTGGCACCTCTGCCCGCGGCGCCGCCCGGCGTCCGCGCGCCGGCCGGGCGACCGGCGGCGCCTCGTCCCGCACCGGCTCCAGGCCAAGGGCACGCTGCAGGCCGGTCGTATCGGCTACCTCGTCCACGTCGTCACGGCCGAGCGGCAGTTCCGCCGCTTCGGCGTCCTTGGCCCGCTCGCTGCGCGTGCGTGTGCGTCGCCGTCTGGCGCCGGTCGGCTTGGCCGGACCTTCGGTGGTATCGGGCGAGGGCGTAATGGGATCGATCGTATCGTCAGACAAGCTGGCTCTCGCGGGAAAGGCTATCGAGGCTTCAGAAGGGCTTGAGGATCACGAGCAGGACGATGCCGACGAACAGCACCGTGGGGACCTCGTTGATCATGCGGTAGAAACGAGCGGGCTTGGGCCGCTCGTCACGCCCGAACTTCTTGACGTGCGCGGCAAGCAACCCGTGGCAGGCGGCCATGCCCAGAACCAGCAGCAGCTTGGCGTGCAGCCAGCCGTCGGAGAATTGGTTCTGGATGACCCCGAGCCACACGCCCAGCACGATCGTCACGATCATGGCCGGCGTTGCGATCCCCTTGAGGAGCCGCCGTTCCATGATCTTGAACGTCTCCGACGAGTCGCTGCCGACGACCTTGTCGGAATGGTAGACCATCAGGCGTGGCAAATACCACATCGCAGCCATCCAAGCCGCGAATGCCATGATGTGTAGGGATTTCAGCCAGAGCGACCAGTCGCTCAACCGGACCTCGCGTACGCTGCCGATCGGATAGTCCTGCAGTCTCCACGGCGGAGACTGTCGACCTCGGATGCTAGCGGGAAGTTGTCAGGGGACGGATATAGTGCCGCCCCTCATCATTGGCCCATCGGGAAACGGATTTCAAGGGGAACCGGTCCTGAGCTCGTCGGCCAGTCTCTGCACCTCGCCCGGATCGGTCTGCTGCAGCACGCCATGGCCCAGGTTGAAGACCCATGGACGGCCCCGCGTCACCTCCCGCAGCTGGGCCAGCTGCGCCAGCATCGCCGGTCCTCCCGCAACCAGCGACACCGGGTCGAGATTGCCCTGCAGGCAGAGGTCCTTGGGCAGGATGCGGACGGCCTCGGCGATCGGTATGCTCGTGTCCAGGCCGATCGCCTGGGCGTTCACGGCCGCGGCCACCTTCGGCAGCGAGAGCCCGGCGCCTCTGGGGAAGTGGATCACCGGCACGTCTGGATGACGCTGCCTCAGCTCCGTGATGATCCGCACCACCGGGCGGATGCACCAGCGCTCCAGCTGGTCCTCGGGCAAAACGCCCGCCCAGCTGTCGAACAGCTGCAGCACCTCCGCCCCCGCCTGCACCTGCCGGTCCAGGAACGTGATGATCGCATCGGTCAGCAGATCGATCAGCCGCTGGAACAACGGCTCGTCGGTCCGCGCCAGCGTCCGGGCCACGGCGAAATCCTTCGACCCGCTGCCCTCCACGACATAGGCGGCCAGCGTCCAGGGTGCGCCTGCAAAGCCGATCAGCGCGGTCTCCTGCGGAAGATCCTGCCTCAGCCGGCTCAGCGTCCGATAAACCGGTGTCAGGTGATCGTGAAAGCCGCTCAGGCTCAATCGATCCAGCGCCTCCACCGTCCTGATCGGCTCCAGGACAGGACCCTCTCCCTGCTGGAAGGCGACCTTCACGCCCAGTGCATCCGGAACGACCAGGATGTCCGAGAACAGGATGGCCGCATCCATGCCGTAACGGCGGATCGGCTGCAGCGTGACCTCGACGGCGAGGTCGGGACTATAGCATAAGGTGAGAAAGTCCGGAACTTCTTTACGTATCGCGCGATATTCCGGCAGGTAACGGCCTGCCTGCCGCATCAGCCAGAACGGCGGCCGATCGACCTCTTGGCCATTCAGCGTCCTGATCAGCCGTTTCTGTCCCGGTGGAACCTGCAAGCTCGAAGTTCTCCACAGCTCTTTCTATCAGGAGTCTTCCTATCTCTTTCAGATGGATTCCCAAAAAGAAAGGTGGCTGTGGTGGTTGTAGGGGCCCCCTGGACCGGGAGAGCGAGACTGTCCCGGCACCGCCCACCGGCTGTACGCTGGTTGGCCGGCATGTCGAGAGTCTGGGCATCCTTGCGTGGAGCGTCATGAAAAGCTTCAGCATTCCAATGGCTTCCGACGCTGCAGCTAAGATGTGGATGGTGGGGATGGATCGGCGCTATCGTGGTTGTGCCAGGGAAGGGCCGCGAAGCCTTCCCCATGGGTGTCGAATCTCTTGGGTACGGTGGATGGACGGCTTGATGGTGGGCGAAGGCAGCGGCGCTCGTCCCGCCAAGAAAACCGTCCACCGCTTCTCCACAAGCTCGAAGGCTGGGAGGGCATCGTGCGTCTGCACCTGCATCTGATCTCGGACAGCACCGGCGAGACGGTCACCACCGTCGCGCGCGCGGCCGTGTCCCAGTTCGAGGACGTCGTCCCGGTCGAGCATGTCTGGTTCTTCGTGCGGACCCGGGCCCAGCTGGAGAAGGTGCTCTCCATCATCGGCATGCTGCCGGGCATGGTGATCTTCACCCTGATCTCGCCGGACCTGCGCCAGATCCTGCAGGAGCGCTGCGAGCAGCTGAACGTACCCTGCGTGCCCGTCCTCGACGCGGTCATGGACTCGCTGACCCAGATGGTCGGCTCGTCGGGCATGCCGAAGATCGGCAAGCAGCATCAGATG
>NZ_DATAGQ010000095.1:0-38855 GCF_036263595.1 Geminicoccus sp.
AAGGACATGCGCCGCGCCGACATCAGCTGGGCGGGTGCGGCCGGCGGCATCGTGTCCACGCCACGCGACCTGCAGCGCTGGGTGCGCGGCCTGTTCGGCGGACGCGTGCTGCCGTCCAAGCAGCTGAAGGAGATGATGGAGTTGGTTTCGTCCGAGACCGGCAAGCCGATCGCAACAACCTCGGCCAAGGAACCGCGCGGCTTCGGCCTGGGACTGGCGGCGGTCTATGCGCCGGGCCTCGGGCACATCTGGTTCTACGAGGGGATCACGCTCGGCTACCGCGCCGTCTACTTCTACTTCCCCAAGGACGACCTCGTCGTCACCGCGTTCGCCAACAGCCAGGCACCCGAAGGCAAGGACGAGCTCCCTCCCCTTGCACTCAAGCTGTACGAGCTGGTCAAGGACCGGGCAGCTCCCGATGATGGTCCCGAGGCGCCCGAGGAGTTCGACTGATCCCAGTGGACCGGCTGGTGCCGATCAGCCGGTCCACTCGGAGCGGCTACGCGCACCGCGCGGGAAGCCGCCGCTCTGGCGTCAGGATGCCGGCAGCATGCCTCAGGATCTGCATGTCGTCCTTGGCTTGAACATCGAGATTTCCTGAAGTCCTGAGATCTGTTGAGCCAAGCTCGATCAAGCTTTGTCTTGCCACAGATTGTGATTCTTGATGGTTTCTGTTTTACCGTGAGCTGTTGATCAGCGCCGCAATAGCGCCACCGTCGGTACGGCTTCGGGCTCGAACGCCAGCACCCGAAATGAGAGGAACGATGTTCATGAATCGCGGATGGGCGGCGCTGGTCACGGCCGGGCTGGTCTGGTGCTGGGGAAGTGCGGCCCATGCAGCCGATCGCTTTTCGCCCGAGAACATCCAGAAGCTGGACCGGATCATCGCCGAGGAGATGAAGGCGGAGAACCTGCCGAGCGTGGTGGTGGGGGTCTGGGTGCCTGGCGAGGGCCGCTATGTCACCAGCATGGGCAAGGCGGACCTGCGCACCGGGCGGCGGCGCGAGCCGACCGAGCTGTTCAGGATCGCCAGCATCTCCAAGACCGTCATCGGCACCGCGATCCTGCAGCTCGTTGACGAGAACAAGCTCAGCAAGGGGGACAAGATCTCCAAGTGGTTTCCCGACTTCCCCAATGCCGGCAGGATCCGCGTCTACGACCTGCTACGCATGCGCAGCGGCCTCGCGGATTCTGTGGGTCAGGAGTTCATCGAGGAATACTACGAGAACCGCCTGATCGCCCTCACACCTGCCGACATGATCAAGCGGGGTGCCAAGCTTGAGGACGAGTTCCAGACGCCGAACGAAAAGACTGTCTACAACAACCTGAACTACGTCATGCTGGGCGTGATCCTGGAAAAGGTCACCGGCCGGCGGATCGACCGCCTGCTCGCCGACAAGATCTTCCGGCCGCTCGGCATGAAGAACTCGTCCTACCCACAGCTGCCCTATCTTTATGGCCGCCTGCACGGCTATAGCCTGGATCCGAGGACCCACCGGCTGGTCGACACGACCCTGCTCAACCCGGCACCGACAGGCGGGGCGGGTGCCATCGTCTCGAACCTCACCGACCTGCACATCTGGGCCAAGGAACTGTGCGCCGGCCGCCTCCTGAAGCCGGCGACGCAGGAGGCCCGCCTGCGGACCCGCACGCTCGGCAAGAAAGGGGCCGGCATCGCCCGCTATGGCGAGGGCGTCATCAAGCTGGGTCCGTTCTGTGGCCACAACGGGACCATCTTCGGCTTCAGCTCCGAGATGTGGTACCTGCCGGCCTTGCAGGCGGTGATGGTCATCAACGTGAACCGGCTGGACGAGAACGACGAAAGCAGATCCGGTCCTCTCTTCTACAAGCTGAGCAAGGCCTTGTTCCCCGACTACGTGCCCTGGTGAGAACAGATGCCCGCTGAAAGCTGACGGGAGCTCACGTACCTCTCTCAGCCGACCGCGTAGGAAGGTCTCGGCAGGCGATGAGCTAGCTATAGCACCTCCGGCACTGGCTGCATGTACAGCATCGTACAGACGCTGGCCGATGCCGATGCACTCTTGGTATCCTCGTGGTCCTTGGCCGGTTCCAGGCGGCCGTCAGTCATGCCTGATCCCCACCGTCGCATCCTGGTCGTCGAGGACGAGTACATCCTCGCCGACGACCTGCAGCACGAGTTGGAGAAGCTGGGCGTGCTGGTGATTGGGCCGGTGCCGACCGTGACGATGGCCCTGCGCTTGCTGGACGCCACGTCAGTCCTCGACGCGCCATCCTGGACATCGACCTGCGCGGCGAGAAGAGCTTCCTCGTGGCCGACGCCCTAGCTGTAACGTCCCGGGGTGTCGTGGTGCATTGTCTCGTGAACGGGAGGACACACGATGGCACCGGGCCGTTATGGTTCAGCCAGAACGACGCCGCGCGGTCGAGCCGAACGCCAAGCGTGGCAAGAGACCACCCGCAGCCTCGCCGCACGCCACGCGATGAACCCCAAGGGCGTCGCCAGGTGGCGCCACCGGACCCACGACCATCGTTCAGCGGATGGGACCGCCCCGGCCATATGTCCTTCCGCCCGATGACGTGCTGGGCTGCTTGCGGGAGACGATGCCTTTGCTCGCGCAGCGCCCTGCACCGATGCCTGGCGCGCTGCGGCATCTCCCGCCTGCCACAAGGCGAGGAGGAGGCTTCCCGGCGCAAGCGCTTTGCCCTGACCACAATCGGCTACGTCCACGTCTGCGAGCTGCGACTGGCCCAGGGCAAGCTCTTCATGTTCCTGGCGATCAGCCGTCAGCGGACGGCTGATCCGATCTTGGAGGGACCGGGCCAGCAGGCCCGGGAGGCGAACGGGCTTCGGCCACGTCGCCTTCCTGCGCGGGGTAGTCGAGGTCTTCCCTTACCGGATCCATACCGTCCTGACTGACAACGGCATGGCCTTTGCCGGCCTACCAAAGAATCGTGGCCGCTACCCCGAGATCGAGGCTCTCTTCGGCGGCCACATCTTCGACCGCGTCTGCGACAAGCACGGAATCACTCACAAGCTCACCAAGCCCTATCACCCCCTACCGGTTCTCTGAACCGGTCCTCGTCGAGGGACGGATCATCCGGCTGCTGCCGGATGATGGCTGTCCCACACCTCCCGGTACGTCGCATGGCGTGCCCACCGTCACCGAGGACAACGCGGCTGGCTGAAGTGGGCACTGACACATCGGATCGAGCCGCAGATGCTCTTGGCGCAGCGGGTCGGGCCTGGACCTGCCGGTGACGTCAGCGATCTTGTCCCGCTCGCCGCCAACGCAGCCGATGTCATGCCTTGCGACCAGTTGATCGCCGGCGCCGGCTACGACAGCGAGGCGAACCACCGCTTCTGCCGGGAAGAGCTGGAGATCGACAGCCTGATCTGTAGCCAAGAAGCGCCGCTCAGCCACCGTGGTCGCCAGCACGCCGTACCGGCAGGAAATGGTCAGGCGGCTGGGCAAGCCAGGCGACCTTTGCAGACCGTGCCGCCACCGCCAGCGCTGGAACGCCCGGACGGTGATGTCCGTGGCCAGGCGTCGCTGCGGTGAATCACTCACGGCACGTCTGGAACCTACTCAACAGGCTCAAGCACTCCTCAGAGGCGTCGCCTCCAACGTCCAATGCCTTGGGATCCTAGGCCCTCCGTCGTGAGGCATTCGACGGAGCAAGGTAACCTTGCCGACCAGTTTAAGGTCCTTTGTTGATGGCTGCAGCCTCAGGACGCCGGGAAGATGAAGCGTGCATGGAGCGAGTGCTCCAGGCTCTTGCTGCCGATGTCATCGTCGAAGGGCGTCGTGCACCGCTCACACGGTGGGCACGGTACCACCATCGATGACGTATTCGGTGCCGGTAATGGTCGCGGCCCGATCAGAGGCGAGGAAGGCGATCAGGTTGGCAACTTCCTCCGGCTTCGATGGCCGGCCAATCGGGATGCCGCCAAGCGCGTTCATGATGATCTGCTTGCCGCCCTCGTAGTCGGTGCCGGCCTCCTGTGCGAGCCGCTCGGCCAGCCGCACCGAGGCCTCGGTTTCAATCCACCCGGGCGAGACGCGCACCACGCGCACCCCCTTGGGCGAAACCTCCTTGGACAGGCTCTTGCTGTAGGTCGAGAGCGCGGCCTTCGCGGCGGCATAGGCGGTCGTCGCTTCCGGCAACGGCAGCTCGCGCTGAATGGAGGTGACATGGATGACGACGCCGCGGCCCTGCGCCACCATCATGGGCACGAGTTCGCGGTCGAGCCGGACGGCCGGCATCAGGTTGAGATCGAGTTCCTTGGTCCATTCCGCATCGCCAAGCGCCGCGAAACCTCCTGCCGGGGCAGACGAGCCGCCGAGCATGTGAACGACGATATCGACCCCGCCCAGGCGCTCGCGCACCGCGGCGGCAAGCGTGGCACAGCCCGCTGGAGATGCGAGGTCGGCGGCGACGAACATTGCCTCGGGGAGCGCGTCCGGCCGGGATCGTGCTGCCGCCAAGACCCGCGCACCGAGTTCACAAAACAGGGCCACGGTGGCGGCACCCGCGCCACGGGTGCCGGAGGTAATGAGGGCACGCTTTCCTTCCAAAGAGAGGAACGGCGTCATCCCCCAATCTCCAGGCCCGTGATCTGCCCACCTTTGAGCCGAAACATGAAGGTAAGCAGGGCCGGGCTGCCAGGGAACTGCCCGGTCACCCTGGCGCGGACCCTGGTAGCATCGTCCGTATCGCTTGCTTCAAGTGGCTCGATGAGGTGCTGATATTTGGCCTTCGCGTCGTGCCACCATGCATCAATGGCCTGCCGGCCGACATGAGACTGGCCCTCGTCGGTGACGGCGCCTTCAGGTGCAAAGGCGTGAACCAGAGCCTGTCTGTCATTGCTCTTGTCCGCGTCGAAATAGGCCTGAATCGGAAAGGGCAGGTTCATCACACTCCTCCTGCTGCCTGAGGTTGCTTCTGTTCTCCCACGTAGGCGTAGACATCCGTTGCGATAAGCAGGATTGATCGTGATGCAGGATCTCGAAAAGCGGGACAATGTACCGGCCTGGATTAAATGAACTCGATGCGATCATCGCCATTGCGCGCAGGGCCTCATTCCGCGCCGCGGCGCTCGATCTGGGCATGTCGACGACGGCGTTGAGCAACGCTGTGGGGAAACTTGAGGCGAATCTTGGCGTCCGCCTGTTCAACCGAACGACACGCAGCGTATCGCCTACTGATGCTGGACGAACATTCATTGCTCAGGTTGGTCCTGCCTTGCAGGATATTCATGGCGCCATGGAAGCAGCGCGGTCGCAGCAGGCAACGCCATCGGGAACGCTCCGCATCAACGCCTTTGCCACGGCGGCGCGCGAGCTTCTCTCGCCGCTCGTGCTCGAGTTCCTCCGCCGTCACCCGCAAGTGCATCTCGATCTCGTCACGGAAGGTCGGCTGGTCGACATTGTGGCCGAGGGATTCGACCTTGGTGTTCGTGTGGCCGACCTCGTGCCAAGTGACATGATCGCGGTGTCGCTTGGGCGGCCACAGCGGTATGCCGTCGTCGGCTCGCCATCCTACTTCGAGAAGCAGGACGCGCCGCATGTCCCGTCTGACCTGCTCAATCACCAGTGCATCCGCGTCCGCCTGCCGAACGGCGCGCTGTTCCGTTGGCAGTTCGAAAAACGCGGGCACATGGCTCAGATCGACGTGAGCGGACCTATCACCTTGGATGAAGCTAGCCTCGCACGGACTGCTGTGCTGGAAGGTATAGGGCTGGGCTTCTTCATGGAACAGGACGTGCGAGCCGACATCGAGGCAGGACGCCTCGTTCGCGTACTGGAGGACTGGACGCCGCCGTTTGCTGGCCTCTGCCTCTACTATCCCGGACGGCGCAACCCTTCGGCTGCCCTTAAGGCCTTCATCGGCTTGGCCCGCGAGCTGAGCGCAAGGTCAGGATCATGACCAGACTTGCGCAAGCCGGGTCCGTTGTCCCTGTCACTGACCAACCAGCCGCTGCCCTTCCGCCCAAAGGAAGATCACGAAGGATGATAGTTTGGATCTAACTCCCTCTTTCGCCTCAGAAACAGGAGGGCAAAATTGCGTAAGTCGCCGGCCGGTCCTGCCGGAAGCATCTTTGGCTCGATCCAGAGCAGGGCGCCACTGCCACCAGCCATGCTGGCTGCAATGGCGCTCCGGGGCCCTCCAGTACCGGAAGGCAAGAGCCTGCATTCCGCCTCAGCGGCTTTCCAGCGCCGTGCGTCCGGCATCCATGGCGGCACGGTCGATCACGTCGGCCACCGCTTTCGGCTTGGTCAGAAAGACGACGTGGCTGCCGGCCACCTCCTCGGTAACCGCTCCGATGCGGCGCGCGGTGCTGCGCAAGAGCCTCGGATCGATTGCACTATCCTCCGTCGCCACCACAAACCAGCTGGGCTTGGTCCGCCACGCCGCCTGCGTGACCTTGGCGCTGAATGCGGACATGGCGATTGGAACCTGCGAGTCCCTAAGGAAGGCCGCATCGGCGTCGCTCGTGTCCGCAGCAAATCCCTTCTTGAACTTGGGCCCGTTGACGAAGCCGAACCCGTCCGACTGTTCCTCGATGATGAACTCCGGCGGTGGTGGAATCTCGGCGAACTGGTCACCAGTCGACTCCCCGGCATCGGGTGCCAGGGCAGCGACATAAACTAAGCCGGCCACCTTGGGATCGTTGCCCGCCTCGGTGATGACAGTCCCGCCATAGGAGTGACCGACCAGGATGGTCGGGCCGTCTTGACGGTTGAGAACGCGGCGCGTGGCGGCCACGTCATCGGCGAGAGAGGTAAGCGGGTTCTGGACGATGCTGACCCTGTAGCCTTTCGCGGTCAGCTCGTCGTACACGCCGCGCCAACCCGAGCCGTCGGCAAAGGCACCGTGCACCAGCACGACGTTCCGCACCGGCTGCGTTGATAGAGGATGATCAGCGGGCTGCGCCTGTGCATTGCTGGCGATGCTCATCGCGGTAGCGGCGGCGGCCACCAAGCTACGGATCTTCGTGTTCATAGGGGTTCCTCCTGAATGGAAGCCAAGCGGCCAGCGACGGCCGCACGTTGATGGCGTCACGGATGGCGTACGGACGGAGCATCTTTGGTATGCGATAATTCTTATCGCGATATATAAATCTAACGGTGACTCGCTACGTGAGTCCAGCATAATTTTTATCGCGATATTTATTATGGTGGAGAAAGGGCTATATGGCTGCAAGGAGCCAGCCATGACCGACAGACCGAAGCACCCGCCGCACCTCGAGGACCAGCTCTGCTACGCCATCTACTCGGCAGGCATGGCCATCCAGCGGGCCTACAGGCCGCTGCTCGACTCGCTGAGGCTGACCTATCCCCAGTATCTCGTCCTCAACGTCCTATGGCGAGAGGACGGACAGACCGTCGGCAGTCTGGCCGAGCAGCTTGCCCTCGAAACCAGTACTCTCACACCCCTCCTGAAGCGCCTGGAGGCCGCCCAGCTGGTGCGGCGAACCCGAAATCCCCAGGATGAACGGCAGGTGATCGTAGCACTGACCGACCAGGGACGCGCCCTGGAGGACAGGGCTGGTTGCCTTGGCGAAGCCTTGCTTGAGGCGTCCGGTCAGTCCCCTGCGGACCTGGGAGATCTCAATTTGAAGATCAGGCGAATGCGGGATGGGATCTACAGCCGCATCGGGCGCTGGAGCCTCGACCGTTCCTGAAATCCGGTGTCCGGGCCCATCGGGATGAGCGAGGCGGTACGCCTTCACGGCCACGGCCTGCCGCCTCACGTCAGTTTCATCTGAAACACGATCGGCCGAAGTTGAAGCGTCCGCGAAACCGCAGCCCGCCACACCTCTGGAGCGACTTCCAGAGAATTGACGATGAAAACAAATGGCGACGAACCCAGCCAGCATCAGGTGACGATCGAAGGTAGCTCGCTTTCGATCATCGAGCAGGGGCAGGGCCCAGCCGTCCTCCTTGGACATGGATTCTTGTGGGACTGGCGGATGTGGCGGCCACAGGCACCTGTCCTGTCCGCCCGCTGCCGTGTCATCATGCCGGAGTTGTGGGGGTATGGCCGCTCAGGAACGCTGCCGGCCGGGACACACACGCCCGCCGACCTTGCTCGGCCCATGCTCGAACTTCTCGACCAACTCGGAATCGATCGCTGCGTGGTGATCGGATCGTCGGTGGGTGGAATGTGGGGTGCTCATCTCGCTGCGCACGCACCTGGACGGATCGCGGGGCTGGTGCTGATGAACAGCTATCTGGGGGAGGAGCCTACGCCCAAGCGACTGACATACGCGGCGATGTTGGACCAAGTCGAAACGGCCGGCAGGATCGAGGACGAGATCGCCGATGCGATCACGCCATTGTTCTTCTCCACGGACGTCAGCGCGCGTAAGCCGATGTTGCCGCATGGGCTGCGCCTGCAGCTCGATGGCTTTTCCGCGGAGAAGTTGCGGCGATCAATCGTGCCGCTGGGACGCTTGATCTTTGACCGACCCCACGCGTTAGACGTGCTGGCGCAGGTGCGGGCGCCCACGCTCGTTATCACGGGCAGTGAGGATCGCGCGCGGCCGCCGGAGGAGAGCCGTGTCATGGCGGAACTCCTCCAGGCTGAACTGGTGGAGGTTCCGGGCTGCGGACACACCGCCACACTTGAGCGGCCTGAGGCGGTCAATGCAGCGATCCTCAGGTTCCTGGACAAGCTGAGTTGGGGGGCTTCACGCCCGTTGGCCAATGAGTCCGCCGGAGTGGATGCAAATCTACAGATGTGAGCGCAAGTCGTGCAGTGCACGTAAATTTGAAACAAAAGATCGTATGACATGAACAGCTCTACTCCTATCTGGACTGTCCAAACATCACACGGCTCTCTTGCCGCGGAGGAAAGCGGCTGAGACGGAACGCCTGTGCTCTTTATTCATGGCAGTTCCTCCTGCCGTGGCATCTTTCAACGACAACTTCAAAGTCAGCTATCCGACTGCCACTGGCTCATCGCGTTTGATCTGCCTGGTCATGGCCAGTCCAGCAACGCGCCTGATCCGAAACGCAGCTACACACGTCCAGGCCTTGCCGACGCTGTTATCGAGTTGCTCACGAAGCCGGATATATCCCAAGCTGTTGTAGTCAATGGTCGCTTGGTGGCCATCGGCATCGAGATGATACCCCGGTTTGCCGGGATGAAGGGGCTCATCATCCCTGGCACGCCGCCTGTTAGGCGTGGCAGCATGGCCGACGGGTCTATCGCCTCGCCGCTCCTCCAACTGGCAAGCCGCCGCAACCTGTCAGGTACGGATGTCGACGCGTTTGCGCGCGCGATGTTTGGCGACCCGGTCGAACCTTCTCTCCATGATTCTATAGTTCGAGCGGACGGCCGGCTTCGAGAAAGGCTCTTTGGAGACTGCCGCAAGACCGTAGGCTTTGGCGTCCTATCGCGATTCGATGATGGAAAAGGACGGGAGGCGGCCGATGGTGCGCAAGGCGGCGGGTCAGATGAGCCTGGCCGAGGCGGGTCTGGCGAAGACGATCTTCGACGCCTTGAACCGGCAGCTGGAACGGCGCGGCCTGGTGATCAAGGCGGGCACGACGATCGATGCGACGCTGGCGGAAGCAGACGTGAAGCGGCCGCCCATGCGCGAGGGCAAGGTACCGAGCGTGATCCGGCTGCTGGCTTGCCCCGGCGCGGCCAGCGAAGTTTCTTTGGCTATAAGGCGCACTTGGCGGTGGATCATCGATTGTCAGCAGACGATCGATCCATCCTTGCAAGGGCTGCAGCCAGGAGGCTGCAGCGGGGGCAGCGACCTGATCCGCAAAGCCATCCTGTTTCAGCGCTGACATTGGCGAGAGCATCACCGCCGATGCCTTGGTTTGCGGCGACGAGCAGGTGGTGCTGGCCGACGAGGCCTACGAGTTCATCTGCCAAGCCTGGGCCAAAGAGCCCGATCGGTTCAGGCTCGACCCGTCACACACATCCCGGGACCATACAGCTAGACGCCACGAGGTCCTGACTAGCCGAATCAGCTGACGCAGGCTGAAAAACCCAATCCAGCGGACGAGGCCGAGCCTCGTGAAGGCGGTGGTGCGGCGGATGCTGACTTTGCCATGGTTCTTCGCGATAATACGGTAAAACTACGGGAGAATGCTGCCAATGCCCGATCTGGATGCCGTCCTGGCCCACGTCGATAGCAATCTCGATGCCGCGACGGAACGGTTGTTCGCGACCTTGCGGCTGAAGTCGATCTCCACCGATCTGGCCTACGCCGCCGAGACCCGGGCTTGTGCCGAATGGCACGCGGCCGATCTTGCCTCGATCGGCTTCGACTCGAGTGTACGGAACACCGCGGGACATCCCATGGTTGTCGGGCATGATCGCTCGGCAACGGGAACGTCGGTCCTGTTCTACGGCCACTACGACGTGCAGCCGGTCGATCCCCTGGAGCTTTGGGACCACGACCCATTCGAACCCTTGATCGTGACCCGCGCCGACGGCAGCCGGATGATCGTCGGGCGCGGGGCAGCGGACGACAAGGGGCAGCTGATGACCTTCGTCGAGGCCTGCCGTGCATGGAAGGCAGTGACCGGCAAGCTGCCGATCCCGATCACCGTCCTGCTGGAGGGCGAGGAAGAGTCCGGTGGTGCCAACCTGCCGCCGTTCCTGGACGCCAATACCGAGGAGTTGCGAGCGGATCTGGCGCTGATCTGCGACACCAACATGTGGAATGCCGACACACCGGCGATCACGACCAGCCTGCGCGGCCTCTGCGGCGAGGAGATCATCATCCATGCCGCCGATCGCGACCTGCACTCAGGGTTCTACGGCTCCGCGGCAGCGAACCCCAACCACATCCTCGCCCGGATCATCGCCGACATGCGCGATGCGAACGGGTCGATCACCATCCCCGGCTTCTATGACGGGGTGCCTGAACTGCCGAAGGCGCTGAAGGAAAGCTGGGCGAAGCTCGACTTCACGACCGAGGCCTTCCTGGGCGAAATCGGCCTGTCGGCGCCGGCAGGGGAAAAGGGGCGGTCGACACTCGAGATGGTCTGGTCACGACCGACCTGCGAGGTGAACGGCATGGGCGGCGGCTATCAGGGCGCCGGATTCAAGACCGTGATACCGGCACAAGCCTCGGCCAAGATCTCGTTCCGCCTGGTGTTCGATCAGGACCCGCACAAGGTCCGCGCGGCCTTCCGGGAGTTCGTCAGGGCCCGTATCCCGGCCGACTGCAGGGTCGAGTTCATCGAGCACGGGTCGGGCACCGCGGTAGCGTTCGACACGGGGGGTAAGGCGTTCCAGCGCACCCAGGATGCTCTGACCAGGGAATGGGGCCGCGACGCCGCCTTCGTGGGCGGGGGTGGCTCCATTCCGGTGACGACGCTCATCAAGGACAAGTTCGGGATCGACGTGGTGATGGTCGGGTTCGGCCTCAGCGACGACCGGATTCACAGCCCCAACGAGAAGTATGACCTCAAGAGCTTCCACAAGGGGATCCGGTCATGGGTGCGGATCCTGGCGGCCCTGTAATGGCAAGTGGTCGAGCCTCGGCAACGAGCGCTGCAAGCTGCTCATCGTCGCCATCAACCTCCTGGGCATCATTGCGCCGCATCGTCGGTGCACCAGGTTCAGAAGGGCCAGATGAAGGGCACGACGAAGATCGCCAGGATGAAGCACCAGATCAGCATCGGCAGGCCGAGCTTCCAGTAGTCGCCGAACTTGTAGGCGCCCGGCTCCATCACCATCAGGTTAGTCGCCGTGGCGACCGGCGTCAGGAAGGCCCCGGCACAGGCGATGCACACGCACATGAGTACCGGCTGTACCGATATTCCCATCTGCTGAGCGGCGACGACCGAGATCGGAATGATGATCAGCGCCGTGGCCGTGTTGGAGATCACCTGGCCAAGGACTGCCGACAGCAGGAAGAGGCCGATGAGCAAGGAATGCGGCCCGGCATTCCCGACCAGTTCCACGAGGCGCTCGGCGAGGAGTTGCGCCGCACCGGTCTCCTGCATGGCCGTGGAGAGTGGCATCATCGCGCCGACCATGATCACCGTCGTCCAGTTGATCGAGCGGTACACCTGCTCGACGCTGAGCACGCCCGAGATCAGGATGATGCCGGCGGCCAGCAGCCCGGCGACGGCGGGCGGCACGAGTCCGGTGGCCAACAGGAACACCATGATCACCAGGGCAGCGATCACCGTCTGCGCACCCGCTCCCATCGGGACGGCCTGGCGGCGCACCAAATCTGGCGAGTTGACCACCAGCACTTCGGCCTGGTCGAGGCGGGTCTCGAGTGCCTTCCAGGTGCCCTGCAGGAGCATCGTGTCGCCCGCTGCCAACGCGTCGCCGGGCTTCAGATCGGTTCCTTGCCGCTGAAGCGCCAGCACGATCAGGTCGCCGCTCTCGGTCACCATGCCCGGAAAGAAGCGTTGCCCGATCAGCGGCGAACGGGGTGGAATCAGCACCTCTGCGAGCCCTGAACTGCGGTTGAAGAGCTGGTCGGCCAGCCCACCCTCAGGCACGTCCTCGCGGAAGGAAAGGCCCATCTCCTGGGCCACTTCCGCCGCCTGGTCAGCAGGGCCACGCAGCACGATCAGGTCGCCTTCGCCGATGATGTCGTTGCGGATCGGCCGGCCTTGCGGGTCCTTGAGGGTGACGAGGACAAGATCGCCCTGGTTCGCGAGGCCGACGGTCTCGCGCGACTTTCCGACGAGCGCGGATCCTGCCCGCACGCGCAATTGGTGCACCTCACGGGACAGCTGATACTGCTCGACCAGGGTGGTCGCGTGCTGGCTGAGGTCGGGTGGAAGCGTCTTGCTGGTGCGGTTCGGAAGGAGACGTTTGCCGAACAGCACCACGATGGCGATGCAGCCCAGCACGATCGGCACGCCGACCAGCGCGAACTCGAAATAGCTGAAGCCGCCGCCTCCAGCATCCGCTGACGCCTCGACGACCAGGACGTTGACCGGGCTGCCGGTCAACATCAGCAGGGATCCCGCATGCGCCCCGAACACCAGCGGCATCAGCAGCTGGGAGGGCTAGCGACTCATCCGGATGGCCATGACGACGCAGACGGGCAAGAGCGCCGCCACCGCACCGTTC
Organism: Geminicoccus sp.; assembly: GCF_036263595.1. Lineage (NCBI taxonomy): Bacteria > Pseudomonadati > Pseudomonadota > Alphaproteobacteria > Geminicoccales > Geminicoccaceae > Geminicoccus > Geminicoccus sp. The sequence goes on from NZ_DATAGQ010000095.1 coordinate 13,054, forward strand.
ACGCTGATCAACGCGCTCAGGACCCCCACGAAGCTCATCATCAGCACGATCAGCCGCGTCCGGCTTTCACCCGCTTGCTTGATCAGGAGCTGCCCTGCCCAGGCCGTCACGCCCGCTACCTCCAGCCCGGCGCTGACGACGAAGAGTGCGGCGATGAAGATCACCGCCGGGTCGCCAAAGCCCGCCAAGCTCTGGTTCAATGTCAGGATGCCGGTGGCCCAAAGCGACATCGCAGCTGCTACGCAGACCGCGATAACCGGCAATCGGTCCCACATGAACAGTACGACCACTGCAGCGATGATGATGAAAACGATCCAGATCTCGCTCACGGGCTCCAACCTTACTGTTCTGCGGGAGGGGACAGTGCCAGTAACCATTCGATGTCTTGGGATATCAGCTCTAGCCTTGCCGATTCTTGCAGGTGTTATTAGTGTCAACCGTGCAAAGGCCATTCACGTCCTGGGACGATCGACAAGTATGGTTTAATCTATCGAACCATGAGCGCATTCGAATGCTCAACCAGGTATCGGCGGTCGCGCAGGGCTTACGTCCATCAAACGTGGTCGTCCCCAAAGCCGCACGCCTTTCAGGCGAACAGGACCAGCCGCCATTTCGGATCCTGTGCGGATGGGTTCTCCACACTGCCCAGGGGTCAGTGACACTGGACGTCGCTTCGGCGGTCCGCCGCAGATTACGGCTAAAGAACTGTAGTACGGATGGCGGACCTTCAGCAACGGTGCTGCTGTGTCGAGGCCGCAACCACCACACCTGCAACCGGCCGTCCCATCGGCTCGCTCGCAGCAGATAGGTCAACAAGCAGAGAGCAGGGGCAGGCGAACTAACATATCACGGCGACCTGGCAAGTAGCACGACAATCGCGAAAAACAAAAAAACACTAAACATTTATCATAAATTTGCTGTAGATTATTTTTCAGCGGAAGTCTCCAGGTTCTGTTTTCGGGCGCCTCGGGCTCGGGTACCGCTACCGGCATCTTGCTGTTATTTATCATGATTTATTATAGTTTTATTGGTGTTTTCTTTGAGAATAACGGACCAATTCTAGATAATATCACGGCGGTAGGCCGATTGTGCTTACTGAAACCAGTGTTCGAGGGGGGTCATGGCGGCCAAAGCTGCACGTCCAGCGCCGATGGGATCTAAGAAGCCGAGTGCTCTGGACGGATTTCTCGCCACGGTGGAACGTGTCGGGAACAAGGTGCCGCATCCAGCCATCATCTTTTTTGTTCTGATCGGCATCGTCATCGTCTTGTCGGCCATCTTTGGCCTCCTGGGAACCTCCATTTCCTATGAAGTCGCCGATCCGGCTTCGGGCGAGATCGAGATGCGGACGACGGCGGTGCAAAGCCTGCTGTCGGTCGACGGCCTGCGCTTCATGATCACCTCCCCCGTCCGCAATTTCCTGGGCTTCGGCTCTGTCGGCGTGATCATCATCGCGATGATCGGTGTGGGCGTCGCCGAGGAATCCGGCCTGATCGCGACGCTGGTCCGCAAGATCGTCCTCATCGCGCCGCGCTCCATCTTCACCTTCATCGTCGTCATGCTCGGGGTTGTGTCCTCGATCGCCGCAGATGCCGGCTACCTGGTGCTGGTCCCATTGGGCGCTGCCGCCTTCCACAGTTTGGAGCGCCATCCACTGGCGGGGCTCGCCGCTGCCTTCTCCGGCGTGGCGGCGGTATTCCTCGTCAACCTGTTCGTGACGCCGACGGACGCGCTCCTGGCCGAAATGACCAACGACGCGATCCGCATGGTCGACCCCGCGCGCGAGGTCACCCTCGTCGGCAACCTCTACTTCATGATCGCGTCCAGCATCCTGATGGGCATTCTCTGCACGCTCATCACCGAGAAGATCGTCGAGCCGCGTCTGGGACCATACACAGGCGGAGTGCCGGTCGAGGCAGCGGAAGGGATCACCGCGGAGCAGTCGAAAGGCCTCCGCTATGCCGGCATCGCGCTCGCGGTGTTCGTGGCCGTGGTCGCGCTCCTGACGGCACCGACGAACTCGGTGCTGCGCAGCCCGCAGACCGGCGAGATCCTCTCCGGCTCGCCATTCATGGATGGCCTGATCATCCAGATCAGCGCGCTTTTCTTCACGGTGGGCTTCGCCTACGGCAAGGGCGCCGGGACGATCAAGGACCTCACCCAGGCGATCGGCATGATCGTGAAGACCTTCGCAGGTCTGGCGGGCCTGATCTTTCTCCTCCTGGTGATCTCCCAGTTCATCGCCTTCTTCAGCTTCACCAACATGGCGACCGTGCTGGCTGCCAACCTTGCCAGCCTCCTGCAGGACGCACCGATCAACACGATCGGCTACATCATCATCTTCGTGCTGATCATCTTCCTGCTCGACATGCTGATCACGGGTGCTGTCGCGAAATGGGCGATCTTCGCACCTGTGTTCATCCCGCTCTTCATGCAGCTCGGCAAGGATCCAAACCTGGTCCTGGCGGCCTACCGGGTCGGCGATTCACCGATGAACGTCATGACTCCGCTGAACGTGTATCTCGGGGTGATGGTCGGCTTTGCTTCCAAGTACCAGAAGGACGCCGGCATCGGCACGATCGTTTCCCTCATGCTGCCATATACCGCGATCCTCATCGTCGTCTGGACCCTCCTCCTGATCGCCTGGTACCTGCTGGGCCTACCACTCGGGCCTGCCTGATGGACGACCGGGTCTCACAGGCGGACTGTATGCCTTCAGGCAAAAGCCGTTTCCCTCGACCAGCTAGATCCTACCGTGTCATGGTTCGTGCCGGGCCGCGCGCAGCAGCGGCTTCAGGTGGAATTGATCCGCCTTGTCGAGTTCCCTGCAAATCCCCGCCCGAGGAGGTGCGCGTTCCGGACCTTCCGGGGGACGTAGAAAGTGATGCCGGCAAAGCCTCCATCAACAGCCGCCGCCATCAGGCCGATCCTGGCAGGAACTCCGCCCCCTGACCCTCGCACCGAACGAGCCGATGGCATCGATCTTCCGCCATGAGTGTCCCTACGCGCATCTGCAGCCGGGATGGTCGGCGGCAACATCGAACGGCTCACGATGCCGGGAAGGTCGACGACGAGGCTGCAGCGGTGATCTAGGCCCAGGCGGAAGGTGCGGACCGTTGCGGCGTCGTGGACCACGTCGCCATCCGCGCCCTCGCCACCGGAGCCAAGGTCCCGGGCGTGCGCGAGGCGGACCTCTCGACCGCCGCTTCTCCCTTCGCCACGGTCACGCCAACGCACGCAGGCACGGCATCCGCTCGATTCGGGGCGGGCCTCGGGAAACGAGCCTGCCCGGGCCGGTCGGGCTGGCACGAAGAGACGGCGACGCCGCATCATCCAGTCATCGGCACCATGCAAAGAGGTGGCGGGTCCATGGCAGCGGACAGGTCCCGGCGGGATGGCCTTCACGCGGTTCGCGGGCTTTGCCAGCCTTTGCAAGGGTCGCTCGGCCCGGCGTGCTGCCCCGAGCACGACCCGTTCGCTCTCCAACTTGTCCGACGGACCGACAACACCCCCCCCAGCACCAGACAGAACACTAGTGCCGTTGCCGCTAGGTCCCCAGGCGCTCGCGCTGCCATTCGCGGAACAGGCGGTCTTCCTCGATCTGGACCCGGACCTCTTCCTGCTGGAGAGCCCGCTGCCGCTCGAACTCCAGCTGTCGTTGCATGTCGGCGTCCCGGGACGCCTGCGCCTGCTGGCGTTGCCGTTCTTCCGCCGGCCGGTCCAGCATCATGTTGCCGGCGAGACCACCGACGGCACCACCAATGAGCATGCCGCTCGTGCTGTTGCCGAACAGCATTCGGCTGGTACCGGCACCGGCGACGGCGCCACCGACGGTTCCTACCCCGGCGGGCGCGGTGCCACCGCCTTCACAGCCGGCCAGCACCAACGCGGCGATCCCCATCACCCAGATCTTCTTTGACCAGGATCGGCTCCCCTCGTGCGGCCTTGTCATTGCCCGATCCCCTCGTCGGCCTCTACGGACTGGACCATCTCCTCGAAAGAGAGACCGTCGTCCTTGTTCTTGTCGCCTTCCTCCAGGGCCCGGATCTTGTTGGCCATTACTTCGGAGAAAGTAAGGACACCATCACCATTGGTGTCGATGCGCGAAAATCTCGCTGGATCGTGTGGTCCCAGCTCCTCCGGCCTCAACGTAAGGCTGCCATCCTTGTCGAGTGTGCTGAAACCGGCCGCCGCATCTCTCCCGAACTCAGCTTCGCTCACCAAGTTGTCATCATTGGTATCAGCTGCTTCAAAGGCGATCCTTTCATAGCTGCAAGGACATGGCGCAACCCCTGGCAAGCCATCTTGCGCAGCAGCGGATCCGCTCGTCCCGGCTGCCATGATGAGAAAACAGAGCCTCACCACAGACCTTGCCAAGATTGATGTCCGTTTCCCCTGTGTCGATGCTCTTGGCACCAGCATTGGTTCTGCCCTTTCGATCCGACATTCTCGGGCGGTTGCCTATTCGCCTATTCCTACATATTGCTAGCTGGAGAATAGGCATGTGAGAAGGGAAAAGGCCGTTCCATCGACATTGGTAGCAGTCCCACAGAGAGACAGGTGGTGCTGCGTCAGGAATGCTGGTCCGCCGATAGTCTAGGATTCCGTCCGTGTTGATGTCCCTGATGATTGACGCTACGGCTGGCTGCAAAAGCGGCCTCGATTCATGCGCCTCCTGCTTTGATCAGCGCCTGACGAGGATGACAAAAAGTTCTCGATCCTATCGAACCGCCACGAACCAGGATTATGCAGGCCGCCGCTACTGGTTGGCGCGGCCTAAGGGCGCGTACAACTCAGGGCCAGCTTCTCCCATGCGGCTCTCTCGAGCGTTCCGAGGTCAGATCGAAAGATGCACGACGCCAATTCCTCCCATGGATAACCCTCGAGCATGATGCGGTCGACTTTTCGTATCCCTGCGATCCGTTCGCCTTACGGTCAGTTTTGCTCCCGCCGGGAGGTGCTGGCGATGGCTGGCCTCCTGCTCGGTGGCTGTACGACCAGCGCTCCAGTGCCGGAGCGGAGCGCGCTGCCGGTCCCGCCATATGACTTCCCTTTTGACAACCCTTGGGTGGCAACCGTGGTGGGTACACCCTCGGAGCAACGAGGGGTCTTCCCGATCAGGACCGCGCCACAGCGGCGCAAGCTCGTACTCTTCCCGGAGCGGACGATACCAGAGGGCTTCTGGTACTATGACGGGATGGACTACTCGGTCCTGCTGCAATCTGGCCCGGCGCCGCTGGTCTTCGTGATCGGTGGAACGGGAGCGGATGACCGCTCCAGGCTGATGCTCCTTCTGGGGCGCATCATGCACGCAGGCGGATCACATGTGATTCTGATCCCCTCGCCCAGCCATGCGAACTTCATCGTCACTGCCAGTTCCAACTTCCTGCCTGGAAGGGCGGGACATGACGCTTCCGACCTCCTGCGGGTCATGCATGCCTTGAAAGACCGGCTTGCCGGCGAGATTCAGGTCACCCGCTACGACCTGGCCGGCTACAGCCTAGGTGCCTGGCATGCGGCATTCGTCGCCAAGGCCGACGCGGAGCGTGAGGACAGGATCGGCTTCGATAGAGTCCTTCTCCTCAATCCACCACTGAGCCTGTACCGCTCGATCGAGGAGATCGATGCCATGCTCTACAAGGGACTGCCCAACGGCATCGATGGCCTCCGATACTTCCTCAACCAGGCAGGCGCCCGGCTGAGCCATGCCTACAGCACGAGCGATCCACTCGACTTCAGCGATCAGGACTTCCTGTTTGAGGCCTACAGCAGGATGCAGCCAAGTGACGAAAGCCTCGCCACCACGGTCGGGCTTGCCTTCCGCTTCTCCACGATGAACCTTATCTTTACTTCCGACGTCATGGGTCACGCCGGCTACGTCTTCCCGTTCGACAAGCAGTTCCGCTCGACCACGCCACTTGGCGATTACATGGCTGTGGCCATGCGTCTCAGCTTCATGGACTATTTCAATGACATCTATGTCGAGCAATATGCAAACGAGACCGTAAGCCGCCAGGATCTTATCGATCAGAGCAGCCTTGAGTACATTCGCGGTTGGCTATCTCGACAGACAAATATCTATCTCCTTACCAATAGCGACGACATCATCCTGGCGAAAGGTGATCTAGAAATATTGGTAAATATTTTTCAAGAAAGATCGCAGGTTTATCCAAATGGTGGCCACATGGGCAATCTGGCTCATCGTTCCGTCACCGGATACATCACCCGGTTCTTCACGGCGTGATGAAGCACATGGCTTCTCGGCCCGCTTGTGCCGCCTGCCTGGTCACAGCGTTGCTCGGTGGCTGCAGCACCGGCCCGGCCGCCGATCCACCGGTCACCACACCGCCGCGTCGACAGATCGAGCAGTTCGTCGACGCAAGGGAGCAGCCCGCGACCGTGGTCAACCCGCTGGCGGTCTACGATCCGTTTGAGCAGACCAACCGCGCCATCTACAAGTTCAATGCGAAGTTCGATGACTATGTCTACCTGCCGATCGTCGATGCGTATGTTGCCGTGACACCCGAACCTGTACGCGACAGTGTCAGCAATTTCTTTGATAATTTGGGTGAGATCCCGACCTTTGCCAACTCGGTCCTGCAGGGCAAGGTCGAGAAGGCATCGCCCACGCTGTTCCGCTTCATGCTGAACTCCACCATCGGCCTGTTCGGCCTGTTCGACCCGGCGAGCCATATCGGCCTGAAGCGCCAGGACGAGGATCTCGGCCAGACGCTGGGCGTCTGGGGTGTGGGGGATGGCCCCTATCTCGTCCTGCCGATCCTTGGACCTTCCAACCTGCGCGATGCGACGGGCACGGGCGTCGACTTCGTGGCCCTCACCGTGGCCCTGGAGGCGTTACCCAGCGATGTCAGGGACGATATACTCTATGACATCGTGGTCTGGGGCCTTTGGCCGATCGACCAGAGATATCAGGTCCCGCTCCGCTATCACTCCACCGGCTCGCCGTTCGAGTATGACCTGGTGAGGTCGTTCGTGACGAAGGCAAGGCGGATCCAGATCCAGAACTAGGGGGATCGGCAGTGTGGCTTGGGCGACTGCAGGATCCGCATGCGCTACTCCTGGCCGGTGCCCTGGAGGTACGGCGCCGCCAAGCTCACTTGCTTGGTGGATGTGAGCGGATGAAGTAGCCCAGGGCGAAGATCACGGCGGCGATCGCGATACCCCAGGCCAGCAGTTCCTGTTCAGCCGCCGCAGTGATGACCTGCTCCAGGAACAGGACGGCCAGCATGACCGCCACGATGCCGGCGAGCTTCTGCTTCAGTCCATCGACATCGCTTGAACGCAACGTGGTCGAACGTGTCACCGAGAGTGGCAGCTCGACGGAAGAGGTCCGTTCCTTGGAACTGCTCTATCCGAGCAATGTGTTCTCGCTCTCCCACGTGGCGTTGCCGTTCCCGATGAGCGATGCCCTCTACGGCATGCATCCTGGGACTGACGAGGATTTCGGCATCAATCTCGGCGCCGTGGCCGCACGCGGCGAGCGCGGCGCTCTGATCGTCAGTCTCGATTCGCTGCTGCGGATGTCGTCCAACCCGTTCTTCCCCTACCTGATCGAGCGGGTAGAGGAAGTCATCAGCTCGGCACCATCAAGCGCTGCATTGACACCCTGACCGGTGACAGAAACCACTTGGATACGAGCTGGCGCGAACATCGCTGCCGAGCGCGGTGGCCATTCGGTATCGTTTGCCTGCCGGATCTTCATCGCAGCGCTGTGCGAACCGCTGGTTTCGTGGAACTCGTTCCGCTCGCCGATGAGTCGGTGGCTGCCCTCTCAAGGCTGGTGATCGGTACCGGAACCACGGATGATACCAGTGCAGCGACCAGCGAGCGATCCTCAGCGCCTGACCTGCAGGGATCTCCCGCACAATGGCGACAATGTGCGCCTCGGCGTCCCTGTCCAGATCCCGCTCTGGAAACGGCGCGGAATCGAACGAGTTGAACAGCTGCGGAAGCGTCTTGAGCCTGAGCTTGATCGAGCTGATTTCGCTGGTGCTCGCGGTGTTCATGGGCGACCCGAGGGATTCATGCCTTCATGGCCTGTATCCGGAGAAGCGAAGGAGGCCAGCAGGCACCGGTTGGAGCCGATAAGATAGTGGTCCTCGGCCTTTGGGCTCCCCAATGGCTGGATCTGGAATCGTGCAACTGGTGGCGCTCTCGCCCTCTTCCTCCTGTCTTCCGCTTAGCCTGCCAAGCATCGCTTCTCTCCCATGCGGCCCGCACGCCGCGGAACAAGATCGCCTAGCTTGAAGAACGACGGCGGCCTCGTCCCGGTGAAGCGTAGCACCCGGCGCCGCCACCGGCCCTGAGCTGCGCAGCACGGTACTGTGAAATGATCTTGTCAGGTTCCGGGAAGGAACGCAGCCTTGCTCCCGGTTGACCTACCCATCGTGGCCGACTTCAAGGCATCGGCAGCAGTGAAAGGCGGCCCCTGCGTCTCCATTTGTCAAGATATGGCGCGGCCCGGTCGTGCCGGTTCTCAGACGCCAACATCGTCTTACTGACCGTGCCCAAACATCCGCCTCCCCTACCCTCGAGGTCAGCCTGTCGACTTGCGCGGCGAGCCACATGCCCTTCATCACGGATCATGAATGGTGAGCCTGCAACAGATTGCCTGCCGGTCCTGCATGTCCTCGCTCCACAGGCGCTTAAGCTGCTCCAGCAGGCCCTGCACAACCAGACACTTGTCGCGTTCACTTGCCTTGCACTGCATGACACCTCGACGTGTCACGTGGAGTGCACCCGGTTTGACCGGACAGGATCTGGGTTGGTTAGGCACCCAGTCTGCGGAAACGAGCGGATGAATGGAAGCGCAGCGCCGGGTCCTAGGCGGGTACCCCTTTCGCAGCTTGGCCCAGGGATCCCGGCGGAGGGGCTGGGGAGACTTGCCATGATCCGCTCCTGTCCAACCAGCCTGGCAGCTTCCTTGCCTTATCAGGGCCAAGGTCGGCCTCCTTACGGTACGCCATCAAGACAACGCACGCCGTGGCAGACATTCCGCGCCACAGGAACCCCATCGCGCACCTGCCTCAGGGCATGCTCGGGTCCCGCAGCGGTGCCCCCTGTGCATGGTCGCCACGCTGCTCCATGGCCAGCGGCAAGACCGGTACAGGGATTGGCTAGATGTCGGTCATGACGATGCAGCCTTCGTTCGACCGAAGTTCGAGCGTGCCCTGGATCCGCCCGTCCGCCTGATCGAGCAACGTCGAGAGCAGAACACGCCCTGGAGGGAAATGCTGCAGGACTCGCTTCGAACCCGTCATGTTGAGTACCACGAGCAGGCGCTTGCCCTCGTGGCGGCGCTCGTAGACCAAGGCGCTCTCATCGGCTGATACGAGCTGGTACCCACCGATCGACAAGGCAGGTTCGGTCCGGCGCAACCGGATGAGCGCACGATAGAGAGCCAGCATCGATCGTGGGTCGGCTGCCTGAGCGGCCACGTTGATCTTGGCGTGATCGGCGGCAACGGGCAGCCAAGGTTCAGCCGTCGAGAACCCGGCATGGGCCGTGGCGTCCCACTGCATGGGCGTACGCGCCGGATCCCGGCCAAGCCCAAGGCCTGGCACATTCCTTTCCCATGGATCCTGCACCCGATCTGGCGGGATCGGCACGTCGGTCATGCCGATCTCCTCGCCCTCATAGATCGTGGGCGTTCCGCGCAAGGTCAGGAGAAGCATGGCGGCGACCCGCGCCTGCCTAGGCCCGAGCCGGCTCGCTACCCGGGAGCGGTCATGATTGCCCAGCACCCAGTTCGGCCAGCCGCCTTCCGGCAAGGCTGCCTCATAAGCCGCAATCAGGCTGGCGATGGCCGAGGGCTGCCAGGGCGTGAAGATCAGATGGAAGTTGAAAGGCAGCTGGAAGCCGGAAAGGTCGACGCCGTAGTAGGCCATCAGCCGATCGAAGGGGAGATGGGCCTCGCCGATCAGCACGCGGTCGTCATAGCCATCCGCCACCCTGCGCATGGCGGCAATCGCATCGTGCACCTCAGGCTGGTCCATCGTACGGGCGCGCAGCACACGCCTGGCCGGTGACATACCGTCTTGCCAGTCCGGGTTGGGCGGGTTGTCCCGGAGCTGCTCATCCTCGATCAGGTGATGAATGGCATCGACCCGAAAGCCGTCCACGCCACGATCCAGCCAGAAGCGGAGCACATCCAGCATCGCCTGCCGCACGTCCGGATGACGCCAGTTCAGATCCGGCTGCTCCTTGAGATAGGCATGGTAGTAGTACTGGCCGGTGGCGTCGTCCCAGGTCCAGGCGGAGCCGCCGAACTCGCTCAGCCAGTTGCTGGGTGGCGCACCGTCCGGCCCTGCATCACGCCAGATATACCAGTCCCGCCGACCGGCCTCGCGCGACGAGCGGCTCTCGATGAACCAGGGGTGCTGGTCGGAGGTGTGGTTCGGGACATAGTCCAAGATCAGCTTGAGCCCCCGCGCGTGGGCCGCTGCCACCAGTTGGTCGAAATCCTCCAGCGTGCCGAAGATCGGATCGACAGCGCAGTAGTCGGACACGTCATAGCCGAAGTCCGCCATGGGCGACGGGTAGATCGGTGAGATCCAGATGGCATCGATGCCGAGATCGGCCAAGTAGTCCAGCCGTGCGCCAATTCCCGGCAGGTCGCCGATCCCGTCACCGTTCGCATCCTGAAAGGAGCGGGGATAGATCTGATACACAACCCCGTGCTGCCACCAGGCATGGCCAGCCAGTCGCTCTTGAGCCAACGAGACCTCCGGACAGCCAGCGATCTTCAACGGCTACGCCGCTGGCCGGATCAGGACTGGCACCGACTTGTAGGAAGGCGTCCCGCTGCGCTCGTCGTAGTTGGACAAGGCCACCAGCGGATTGGCTTCCGGATAATAGGCGGCTGCGGTGCCGGCCGCGATGTCGTGGGCAACGGCCGTCATGCCCTTCAGGATCCGCCGCTTGTCTGCCTCTTCGGTCCTGGCGACCTCGACGTCCACGAGATCTCCATGGCGCAGACCGCGTGCGTCGAGGTCCGGCTTGCTCATGAACACCACGTCGCGCCGCCCGGTGATGCCGCGGTAGCGGTCATTCCAGCCATAGATGGTGGTGTTGTATTGGTCGTGGCTGCGGATCGTGGTGAGGATCAGGATCTCAGGCATTCTGCCGGCCACCGCCTCGCCAAGGCCAGCCCAGGCCAGGAAGTTCGCCTTGCCGGTGGGCGTGCGCCATTCGCGCTCCGAGGCGGCAATCGGGAGACGAAAGCCCCCGGGCGCCTGGATACGCTGGTTGTAGCCGGCGAAGTCCGGAAATACCGCCTCGATCTTGTCGCGGATGCGCGCATAGTCGGCCACCAGCCAAGCCCAGTCGACCTTGGTGCCGGGAAGGGTAGCGCGGGCCAGGCCGGCGACGATGGCGGGCTCGGAACGCAGGTGCTCCGAGGCAGGCTGAAGACCGCCGCGGGAGGCGTGGACCATCGACATCGAGTCTTCCACGGTCACCGACTGTATCCCGGTTTCCTGCATGTCGATCTCGGTGCGACCGAGGCAGGGCAGGATGAAGGTTTCCTTCCCGACCGCCAGGTGCGAGCGGTTGAGCTTGGTGGCGATGTGGACGGCCAGGTCGAGCTGACGCATGCCCGCGAACGCGGCGTCCGGATCGGACATGGCGACCGGCAGATTGCCGCCCATGCAGACCAGGGCCTTGGAACGTCCTTCGACCATGGCGCTCACCGCCTCGACGGCGCCATGACCATGATGGCGGGGCGTCACGAAGCCGAAGACGCGCTCGATGCTGTCCAAGAGGGTATCGGACGGGATCTCGGTGATCCCGACGGTACGGTCGCCCTGCACGTTGGAGTGACCACGCAGCGGGCAGATGCCCGCTCCTTCCCGTCCGATATTGCCGCGCAGCAGGAGCAGGTTGGCGATCTGCTGGACGTTGCCGGTCCCGTTGCGGTGCTGGGTGATGCCCATGCCGTAGCAGACGATGACGTTCTTTGCCTGGGCATAGATGCTCGCCGCCTGCTCGAGCTGGGCGCGCGACAGGCCAGAAGCGCTCTCGATCTCATCCCAGGACGAGGCAGCAAGGTCGGCGGCGAGCGCCTCCAGGCCAGTGGTGTGCTTGGCGATGAAAGGCCGGTCCAGAAAGCCCTGCCCGCCGCGTCCAAGATCCTCGGCATCCGCCGCCAGCAACGCCTTCATCATGCCCTTGAGCGCGGCAAGATCGCCGCCGGCCTTGAGCTGGTAATAGTAGGAGGAGATCTTGGTGGAGCGGAAGGTCAGCATCTCCAATGCGCTCTGCGGCGAGGCGAACCTCTCCAGGCTGCGCTCGCGCAGCGGGTTGAAGGCGACGATCGGAACACCACGACGGGAGGCGTCGCGCAACGTGCTCAGCATGCGCGGATGGTTGGTGCCGGGATTGTGGCCGATGCAGAAGATGGCATCGGCATGATCGAAATCCTCCAGCGTCACCGTGCCTTTGCCGACGCCGATCGATTGGGGGAGGCCGACGCTGGTGGCCTCGTGGCACATGTTGGAGCAGTCGGGGAAGTTGTTGGTACCGAACTCGCGCACGAAGATCTGGTAGAGAAAGGCGGCCTCGTTGGATGTCCGGCCCGAGGCGTAGAACTCGGCCATGTCGGGGCTGGGCAATGCCCGCAGCGCCTGACCGATCCGCCGAAAGGCCTCTTCCCAGGCGATCGGCAGGAAATGATCGGTCGCCGCGTCGTAGACCATGGGGTGAGTGAGGCGCCCCTCCGCCTCCAGGTCGTGATCGGAAAAATTCCACAGATCGGAAACAGTGTGCTGCGCAAAGAACGCCGGTGTCGTCCGCCGGCTGGTCGCTTCCCAGGCGACGGCCTTCGCGCCGTTCTCGCAGAACTCGAACGAGGAGGTGTGCTTGGGATCGGGCCAGGCGCAGCCAGGGCAATCGAAACCTGAAGGCTGGTTGGCCCGCAACAACGCGCGAACGTCGGAGGCCCCAGCCATCTGGCCCTTGATCGACTTCGCCACCGCCTGCAGCGCGCCCCAGCCACCCGCCGGCCCGCCATAAGGACCTACGCCAGGTACCTTGTCTTCCGCCATCATGCTTCCCCGGTCGTCATCGCTCATGGCCGCCATGCTTCCTGCTCCAACGGGACGGAACGCCCGCTGGTGCCGTGGTGCCGGATATCACCACGGTCGCTCGAACTCCCTGCATCTGGCGGCGGCACCTGTAGCGGTGACTTCACCAAGCTCATCCGCCCCGAGACCATTCACCCGGGCCCGATACCCCACCGGTCGAACCTGTGGCTCCTGCCGGGCCCCGTGATCTCATCGCGAGGCTTCGCCAGACGGAGAAGCATGTCTAGGTGCGCCGAGCGTTGCACCGAACGTACGAACAACATCATCCTTGATGTTCTCATAGATCAAGCAACCCGGCACGGGTCTCGGCATGGCTTGATCGGAGATGGCATCTGCCATGAGAGGCCTTTGCGGCGGCCATGGCAGATCGTGTCGGCCCTCGTCACACTTTCTGGGTGGAAGCCTGGTAGATCTCCGCGATCGCGCTGGCCAGGGCGGCATTGAACTCCGCGTCGCTCATCGAATGCTGGAGGCCTTCGGTCAGCGCTCGCGAGAAGCTCGCGATCATGCCGTGATTGGCGGCAAGACGCCGGCAAGCCTCCGTTCGGGAATAGCCTCCCGACAGCGCCACCACCCGGGCCACCCTGTCATGCTGGGTCAGCTCGCGGTAGAAGTCGGCAGTGGCCGGAATCGTCAGCTTCAGCATGACCTGCTGCCCATCGGGTAGAGCATCAAGCTGCTTGAGGATCTCCGTCCGCAGGATCGCTTCGGCCCCGGCTTTGTCGGGGCTCTTGATCAACACTTCCGGCTCGATGATCGGCATCAGCCCATGGCCGGCAATCTGTCCCGCGACCTCGAACTGCTGTTTCACGATGGCGGCGATCCCGTCTTGCGAAGGAAGGTTGATCGTCGAACGCATCTTGGTGCCGAAGACGCCGAGCGACACGGCCCGCGCGAGCAGCGCGTCCAGGTCCGGCATCGGCTTCATCAGGCTGACCCCGTCCTTCTCCGCCTCCAGGCCCTTGTCGACCTTGAGGAAGGGAACGACACCGCGCTTCCACAAGAAGGCCGGAACGGGCGTCCCGGCCGCTTGGCCATCCATCGTGTTCTCGAACAGAATGGCGCCCAGCACCTGCGCCCCGGTGAAGGCCGGCGACGTCATGATGCGCACCCGCATGTCATGCATGAGCGCGAACATCTCGGCTTCACCGGTGTAGGCGGTGTCGGGGATGCCATAGAGACGCAAGGCGCCAGGGGTCGACCCGCCACTCTGATCGAGTGCGGCGATGAAGCCATCACCATGGGTGATCTGTGCGGCCATCGATTGATGATCCATGCCTCGATTCCTCCTGACTGCCGAGCCGTTGGCCAGGCAGGAATACCGTAATCAACGAGACCATTCACCCAACGATCAAGCCCACGGACGAAACGCTGGCGAGTTGTGTGTCGCGCAGCACCTGCAGCTCCGGGGAGATCGGCGACCAGCTTCTCTCGGATGGGAAACCGCCATCCTTCCCCGTGGCAGGTTTGCAAGCATCGTCCGGCTGCTGCCTGTGTTGAAGAAGGGAAGAGCCATCTTCTGCACCAAAGGGTGGCTTCCCGAGTGGCCAACATGATGTCCGAGCGTTAGCCTGGGCTGCAACGGCGTAGAGGAAGGAACGGCCGGTTCAGCCATGGAGTCCGAGGCCCAATCCGCTGCGTGGGACGACGAGGGCCACAGGTCACCGCATCAGGACGTCGCTGTCCTGTCCGGTAGTGGGTGCTGGCTCGTCGAAGCGTCGGGTCGCCGGCTGCTCGATGCCGGCTCCGGTCATAGCTGCGTCAACCTCGGATACGCGCATCCGGAGCTGATCGAAGCGGCCGCCGAGAGCTATCGCCGCCTGGCCTACTGCTCACCCGAGCATCGCTGCGCCCCAGTGGCGGCATTGGCCGAGACGCTGAGCGCGCGGCTCGGTGGTGGCTATCGCATCCGCTATGCGGCGACGGGCGGTGGTGCCAACGAGCTGGCGATCGAGATCGCGCGCCGGTTCTGGCGGCATCAGGGCCGCAGCCACAAGCGCAAGATCATCGCCTTCGACCGCAGCTATCACGGCTCCACCGGATCGGCGAGCTTTGCCAGTGGTCCTGGCATCCTGCAATCCCCGCTGGTCGACCGTAGCGCCGAGTTCCTTCACGTTCCTGGCGCACGCAATACCGCAGATGGCGTGAGCCGAACTGTCGGCGAGCTGCATGCGGAACTGGAGCGGCAGATCGATGTCGCTGATCCGGCCACCATCGCCGCACTCATCGTGGAGCCTGTGGCTTTCGCGGGCGGTGTCATCGTGCCTCCGCCCGGCACGATGGAGATGCTGGCGGCGCTCGCGCGGCAGCACGAGATCCTGCTGATCGTCGACGAGGTGATCACGGGCTTCGGGCGCAGCGGCCGGTTCTTCGCGTTCCAGCACGCCGACCATGTGCGGCCGGACATCGTGACCATGGGCAAGGGCATCACCTCCGCCTACTTCCCGTTGGCCGCCACCGCTGTCTCGGAGCGCATCTTCAAGACGTTTCGCACCAGCGGCAACGCGATGAGCAAGGTCATCACCATGGCGGGACATCCGGTCGGTTGCGACATCGCGTTGAAGGTGATCGAACTCATGGAGCGCGACCAGCTGGTGGAGCGCGTGCAGCGGAATGCCACGACGCATCTATCAGGCCTCGCCGCCCTGCAGGGCACCTCCGGTCTTCGGGACATACGGGGACTGGGCCACATGTGGGGATTGGAATTCGAGGGACCCACGCTGGTGGAAGCGTCCGCTCGCGCAGACGCCATAGCGCGTCGTTGCTACGAGGCGGGGGTATTGGTCCTGCAGGCGGACAATCTCATCCGCATCAACCCTCCCCTGGTCGCGACGGAGGACGACCTAGCCTTCCTGGTGGAAACACTTTCGGCGGCTGTCAGCAGCCACAACTTGTCTTCTTAACCTCCTTCTGACGAACATCTTGAGGGCTTCCGCTGAGGCGCCGACCCTGGTTGCGGTAGCCCAGCTGCGGCCGCTCGTGGTTGTCGTGGCGCAGCCAGGCGTCCAGGCTGGCCTGGAGCGCCTCGACGCTTGCAGACCACTTTGGTGCGTCGTCGGCCGAAGAACTCCTCCAGCACGGTGCTGTTCAAGCGCCCGACGAAGCCATCGGGCTGAAGCCCCATCCCTCGGAGGAATGTCGGCAGAGCCGACAGGCATGCGCGGCGTGCGCAGCTCCCATCCAACGGCCAAATCGGCGATCTGCCGCGCCGCCTCCGGCGGAGAGGTACCGCTCACGCGCCTTTGATCGAGCTAGTAGGCGATAAGGCAACAACAGCCCGTTGGTGTTTCTTGTTGGCGTGCAAGAGGCCGGCCATTCCTGCCGCGAGACCGACACGGGCTTCACCGCACCTCCTCGTTCTCCGGATGGCGCGCCTTCACCTTGGTGAGGCCGCCCTCCGTCACTGTAGATCGACCAACCCGGTTCCCACCAAGGAAGCCTTTCATGACGCTGATCTTCGGTACCCCAGGCGACGAGAAGGACCCGCCGATCCCAGGTACGGCGGCGGCGGACGAGATCCACGCCCTGGAAGGCACGGACCGGATCAAGGGCGGCGACGGCAACGACCTCCTGTTCGGTGAGGCGGGCGATGACCTCCTGCTGAACGGCGACCTCGGCGACGACCGGATCTATGGCGGTGACGGCAACGATGTCGGGATGTTCGGTGCCGCCGGCAACGATCTCCTCGATGGCGGTGCCGGCAATGACGAGATGGCCGGCAACAACGGCAACGACATCCTGAACGGCGGCGACGGCCAGGACCTCCTGCAAGGCGGCCTGCGCGACGACGTCATCATTGCCGGCGAAGGCAATGACCGCGCCTATGGCGGTGATGGCACCGACATCGTCGCCGGCGGCGGCGGCGACGACCTTGCCTGGGGAGATCGCGAGCGCCCCAACCTCGCGCCTACAACCGGTGCCGCCGACCGGATCTTCACCGGCGAGGGCAACGACCAGGTCTTCGGCGAGTTTGGCGACGACAGCCTCGACGGCGGCAACGGGAATGACCTCATCTACGGCGGCAGCGTCGAGCTTGCCGTCAACACGGGCAACGACACCGGCACCGGCGGAGCCGGCAATGACACGGTCAAGGCCGGCGACGGCGCCGACCGGTTCTTCGGCGCGGCCGGCGACGACATCCTGAATGGCGACGCCGGCGATGACGGCCTGTTCGGCGGCCTCGGCAACGACATGGTCGATGGCGGCGACGGCAATGACCTGATGGACGGCAAGGACGGCAACGACGCCTTGCGAGGTGGCGCCGGTGACGACCGGATGACAGGCGGGGCTGGCGACGACATCCTGGAGGGCGGCGACGGCGCCGACCAGCTGCTCGGTCAGGCCGGCAACGACACCATGACCGGTGGTGCCGGCGCCGACAGCTTCATCCTCCTGCGCACCGAGGGCGATCAGGACACCATCACCGGCTTCGAGGTCGGCACCGACAAGATCCTGCTGCGTGGGGCCGGCAACACGGTCGACATTGCGATTGCCAACGCCACTGTGCTGGAGGGCGGCACCGTCCTCAATCTCGGCCTCGACCACACCGTGACGCTCACCGGCGTGACCGGGATCAACACGAGCTGGTTCGGCTGAACCGTTCCAGCGCATCGACTGGCCAGGAGGCCCCGGCCGCACCCGCGGCTGGGGCTTTGCCGAATGGGCTGGCAGGAACATGGCGGTCGTGCCGTCTCCCCTTCCCTCGCCACTCCACGTCTTCTGGTCGTCGGAGCGCCAGACAGCACCGATAGCTGACGCTTGACTATCCATCTGGATGAAAGCGTTCTTGCTCACTTGAGGAATGCTTGGGCCGACCCGAGCGGATCATCTGAAGATCTCGCGCAACGTCCTCCATCTCGGCCAAGCGTCGGCCTGAGCTTCCGTGGCCAGACGAGGTGTTGCCCCCTGCCCCGGTTCGCGGTGGACCGGTTCCGTTGGCGGCAAGGCCCAGGCCAGTTCTGACGTCAGAACTGAAGGATGGCTTTCCGGATCATCGACTGCCCGGCACAGGCAGTTTCACAACGCTGCTGGAGATCGGCACGGCCGATCGCGACGACCGCAGGACGAGGCCACGCGTCGTAGCCTCGATATTGGCCTCCGGATACACGGCGACCACATCCTTGAGGACTTCCTTCAAACGGAAGGCCAGCTGGCGGTGGCCGCTCTCGCTGCCGAAATGCTCGCCCAGCGCATGCCAGGGGACCAGCGTTTCCTTCTTCACCGTGTGCAGCCGGTAGGCCAGCCAGACATAGAGGTCGAGGGCCAGGCTGGAGTTCTTCAGCTTGGCCACCGCATCTTCAGACAGCGGCACGGCATGGTCGACCAGATGCTCGAAGAAGCCGTCGCTGAGCTTGACATGCCTGCCCCACTCGCCGCCGTTGCGGAACAGTTGCATCTCGTCGCTGTCGTCGCGCCACAGATGCATGCCGTCGACGATCCGCTGGTCGACCAGATGCGCCTCGCTGGAACCGCGCTCGAAGCGCATCGTGAATTCGCAGCGCGCGATCCGCAGGGCCTGCTCGCGCACCGGCGCATAGGAGCCGCGCGGCCCGCCCGACGTCCCCAGCCCCATCTTCTTGAGCCACGATCCCATGGTCGGCCCGAGATCGACGATCTGGCTGCGGTTGCGCACGGCCTCCGTCTGGAAGTAGATCATGATCAGGCGCGCCTTCGTGCCGTACGGCACGCCCACCGTGATGATGCGGTCGCGAAGCGGAAGGATGCCGGGACGGATGACGAGCTGGTAGGCGCCGTTGCGCCGGACCCATGGCTCGGACGCGTTCTTCGGCTCCCGGTGGGGCAAGGCGGCCTGGCAGAAGCCGGAATGCAGGTAGTTGATCGCCTCCTGCTCAAGCAGAAGCGCATCATGCGCGGAGCGGACGCGCCGGCGTTCCTTGGCCGTATCAGCTTCAGCGAGCACGTCCTCCAGGCCCCGAAGGACCAGCTGCCGGTGAACCTCGGCCATGGCTTTCCGCTCGCCCCATCCGCACGATGGATCTGATGGTAGGCACAGTCATGACCAGCTGAGAACCGCAAAAATGCACCATGGACCGGCGCAAATCGAGATTCCGTTTCAACTTCAGCGAAGACTGTCGGCTGCGACTGGATCGCCAACGAGACCGGCCGAATGGCCTGCAAGGCCCTATCGGAGATCTTGTTATAGGTTCTCTATAGGAATGGGTTTCAAGTTCAGCGTGGATAACCGGCCCTTGCGTTTCAACTTCAGCGAGGAGCCAGCCTGGGCTGCGTTTCAATTTCAGCGAGACGACGTTTCAAATTCAGCGTGGACAAGCTGGCACCTGTCTCAAATTCAGCGTGAACAACCTGTGGAGGAACGCATGTGCGGCCCAGGCCCGCGAAAGCATGGCGAATGACCTGATGTCTCGCTGAATTTGATACGCTTCCATCTTTCTGCCACCACCGTCAACATCAACAGTCAACGGTCGGGGTTGACCGTTGACGTTCTGGCCACCTTCCTGCATCGTCGACCCAGTGTGGATCCTGCGGGGGGAAAGGCGGATGCATGGCGACGCGATGAGGGCGCTGCGTCAGGAGCTGCGCCTCAGTCAGACGGCCCTGAAGGACATTCTCAACACCAGGCTTGGCCGAAGCTACGACAAGCCGCGGATCAGCCGCTGGGAGAATGGCCGGGAGCCGGTGCCGGAGGATGTCGTCGCTGAGCTTCTGGCGCTGACCAAGGGCCGCGCGCGCGAGGCGCGGGTGATCGCGCTTGCGAACCAGAAGGGCGGCGTCGGCAAGACGACCACCGCGATCAACCTGGCCTATGCCCTGTCGAGCCGCAGCCAGCGCGTGCTCCTGATCGACCTGGATCCACAGGCGACGGCGACCGTGGCGCTGCTGGCCGGCGGCGCGGTCGATGCCCATCGCAAGGGCCAGACGATCGCGAACGTGATCCTGCGCGGCCGACCGCTGCAGGAGGCGATCCTGCCGGCCGGCAGCACGATCGGCGCGCACCGGCCGCTGCCCTACGACCTGGTGCCCAGCCATATCGAGTTGGCGGAGGTGGACAGCCGGCGCGAGCCGGGCCTGGACGTCGTGCTGCGCGAAAAGGTCGACGAGGTCCGCACGAGCTATGACTTCATCGTCGTGGATGCGCCGCCAAATCTAGGCATGCTCACCTGGATGGCGCTGGCAGCCGCCCAGGACGTGATCATCCCGGTCCGTACCGAGCCCTATGACACGATGGGCGTGGGGCTGATCCTCGGCACGGTGAACAAGGTGCAGCGGCGGTTGAACCCCGGCCTGAGGTTGGCAGGGATCCTGCCGACCCAGTACAGTCGGCGCAAGGCGGTCGACCGCGAGGTCCTGGAGCATCTGGTGACGGCCATGGGCGACAAGGGCGTGGTGCTGGCGCCGGTTCCGGAAAGTGCCGTGTACGGGCATGCCGCCCGCAACGGGCGCATCGCCCTGGAGGCATCGCCAGGTGCACCGGCCGTTGCCGTCTATGAGCGGCTGGCGGATGCGATCACGGCGGTGGCGGATTGGCCGCGGGTGACCAGCGAGGATTCGGCGATGGGGCAGGGGCCGGCATGAGCAGACGCAAGCAGCAGCCGTCGCCGATCCTCAGCACCTCGACCGCCCTGATCGGCGAGGCGTCCGGCAGCCTGGTCACCCGGGAAACCAGGTTCCGGCACAGTTTCGAGGCGCCGGTCGACCGGATCGAGCCGCATCCGAGCCAGGCGCGCACCCATTTCGACCAGGGCGAGATCGAGGCCCTGGCCGCGACCATGGCCGAGCAGGGACAGCTCCAGCCCATCCTGCTGTCGCGCCACCCAAAGGCGAAGGACCGCTGGTTCATCGTCGCCGGCGAACGACGCTGGCGGGCCGCGCGCCACAACGGCTGGACCTCGATCCTCGCCATCGAGCATGAGGGCAATGTCGAGATCGCCTCGCTCATCGAGAACCTCCAGCGGGTCGACCTGACGCCGGTCGAAGAGGCGAGGGGGCTCCAGCACCTCATTACCGACAAGGGTTATACCCAGTCCGCCGCTGCGGCGGCGCTCGGCAAGTCGAAGGCGGAGATCAGCGCCACGCTGCGCATCCTCACCCTGCCCGAGGACGTGCTCGATGCAGTTCTGACGTCAGAACTTCCGATCGCCAAGAACACGCTGATCGAACTGGCCCGGGTCGAGCCGGGTTCGGTGCGGGAGCGCCTGATGGCGCTGGCGCGGCAGGGAGCGCTGACCGTCCGGGCGATCCGCGAGGCGCAGGAGGCGCCGCCGGATGATGATGACGACGACGGCGCGGACCGGCATGAACGAACCCGGCGGACCGGCAAGCCGGCCGGCAGCACCATCGTGAAGCTGGTCGACCGTCTCGGCATGAACCTGGTGAAGATGCTCGCCGCCGGGCAGGAGCTCGACGCTGCCGAGCGCGCTCGCCTGTCCCAGCTGCGCGATGCGCTCGACAAGCTTCTTGCCAGAAGCGGTCCGACCTGAGCGGCAGGACAGCGGGCTGGATGACCAAGGTATACCGCTCGCTTGCGGCTGCCCGGCTCGGATGATACACATCGGACCTGGATAGATATCCAAGGAGGGCCGCATGCAGATCGCGAAGTGGGGGAACAGCCTCGCCGTGCGCCTGCCGGCCAAGCTGGTCGAGGAGCTCGGTCTGCGCGAGGGCGACGATGTCGAGCTGACCAGGCTGGAGGGCGGGCTTGCGGTGTTCAAGCGCCTCAAGGCCGAGGAAGCCCTGGACCGCCTGATCAGGCTGGCCAAGGAGAAGCCGGCGCTGCCTGAAGATTACAAGTTCGACCGCGACGAGGCGAATGCCCGTTGAGTTCGCCGACAGCAATGTCGTGCTCTATGCGCTGACGACCGGGTGGAAGGCGGAGCGTGCATGGGAGATCCTGCGGACCCGCCCCATCATCAACGTCCAGGTGCTGAACGAGGTCCTCAACGTCCTTCGGCTCAAGCAGCGCCTGAACTGGCAGGAAATCGACGAGCGGATGAGCCTGATCCGCGAGCTGCTGCCCCAGATCGACCTTACCGTCCAGGTGCATGACGTCGGGCGCGCCCTGGCAGCCCGGTACCAGTTCCGGACCTACGATGCGATGATTGTCGCTGCCGCCCTGGAGGCAGGATGCGAGCGCTTGTGGAGCGAGGACATGCAGGACGGGCAGGTGGTCTGGGAAAGGCTTACCATCAGCAACCCGTTTGGGTGACGGCTGACGGCATGTCCTTCGCAGGTCGCTCGGCGTCGGCCGTTTCGCCTGGGAGCGGCTCGCTCAGCCAGTCCATGCCGTGGCCTTCATGGTGCCGTAGCCCATCCCGTCGGCCGTCCAGAGGTCCAGACGGTCGCCACCTCGTCGGCCGTTGATGGTGAAGGCGGCCCCGTCGAAGAGCGGCCTGACGCTCCGGAACCGGAACAGGGTCGGCGGCGCGCCCTTGTTCATGTCCATGGCGAGGTTCAAGAGCAGGGTAGCCTGGAGCGGACCATGGACGACGAGGCCGAGATAACCTTCCACTTCTTGGCAGTAACGGTGGTCGTAGTGGATGCGATGGCCGTTGAACGTCAGGGCGGAATAGCGGAACAGCAGAACGGGGCTGCTCTCGACCTGCCGTGTCACCTCGGCCGGTAAAGGATCGTCGTCGGGAAGATTCGCTGCTGCTGGCGGTTGGTCAGCTCCCCGGTAGACGATGTCATGGCGCTCGAGCACGGCCGGCCCTCGACTAGTCCGCAACTCGTGCCATACCGCCACGAAGCAGAGGGGGCCGGTGCGCCCGCTCTTCATCTCGACGCTCTCGATGCGGGATAGCCGTTCTACCCTGTCGCCGACCTGCAGCCGGTCGAGCAGGCGAAGCTCGCCACCGGCCCACATCCGGCGGGGGAGCGGCACAGGTGGCAGGAACCCGCCGCGGGCCGGATGTCCGTCGGGGCCAAGGCAGGACATCCGGACGACCGGTGGTGCCAGGCACCAGTGGATGCCCAAAGGAGCCGGCTCGCCGCAGGAGGGAACGCCAGGATCCTGATCGAGCGTGGCTCTCAGACCCCTCACCATCTGGGGCGAGATCTGATCCTCCGCCTGCTCCGTCCGGCCGACCCAGGTCCTCAGATGATCGAGATCGAGGCGATCGGGCATCTGTGCTCCCTCAATAGGATCGCGGCATGCCCAGGACATGCTCGGCAAGGTAGCTCAGGATCAGGTTGGTCGAGATCGGCGCCACCTGATAGAGGCGGGTCTCGCGGAACTTGCGCTCGATATCGTACTCCTCCGCGAATCCGAACCCGCCATGGGTCTGCACGCAGGCCTCGGCCGCAGCCCAGGAAGCTTCGGCGGCGAGCATCTTGGCCATGTTCGCCTCAGCACCGCATCCTTCGCCCCGCTCGAAGAGCGATGCCGCTTCCTTCACCATCAGGTCGGCGGCACGCATCTGGGCGAAGGCGCGGGCGATCGGAAACTGGATGCCCTGGTTCTGGCCGATCGGACGACCGAACACCTGGCGCTCCCGCGCATAGGCCGTCGCCTTCTCGATGAACCACCTGGCGTCCCCGACGCACTCCGCGGCGATCAGGATGCGCTCGGCGTTCATGCCGGACAGGATATAGCGAAAGCCTTTGCCTTCCTCGCCGATCAGGTTCTCGGCCGGCACACGGACATTGTCGAAGAAAACCTGGGTGGTGGAATGGTTCATCATGGTGCGGATCGGATGGATGGTAAGCCCCGCCTTCTTCGCCGCGCGCATGTCCAGGATGAAGACGGACAGCCCGTCGGTGCGCCTGGCGACCTGCTCCTTCGGCGTGGTGCGCGCCAGGAGAAGCATCAGGTCCGATTGCTCGGCCCGGCTCGTCCAGATCTTCTGGCCATTGACGACATAGCTGTCTCCTTCCCGTCGGGCGAAGGTCTGGATCGAGCTCGTGTCGGTGCCGCTGGAGGGCTCGGTGACACCGAAGGCCTGCAGGCGCAGTTCACCCGCAGCGATGGCAGGCAGGTAGGTGCGCTTTTGCGCCTCGCTGCCGTGCCGGAGCAGAGCACCCATTACGTACATCTGGGCATGGCAGGCGGCACCGTTGCAGCCGGCCCGCTGGACCTCCTCCAGAATCGCGGCAGCGGCGGACAGCGGCAGGCCAGAGCCGCCATATTCCTCAGGAATGAGGGCGCCGAGATAGCCGGCAGCGGTAAGTGCCTGCACGAAGGCGGTGGGATAGGCGTTCTCGCGGTCCAGGGCGCGCCAGTATTCGCCGGGAAACTGGGCGCACAGCTTTGCCACCTCTTCCCGGATCTGGGGATAATCTTCCTGCACCACGATCCTTCTCCTCGCCTCTGGCGACCATAGATGGCGGGTGGGCGACCCGGACGCCAAACTCAAATTGCTGCATCACAAATCATCTGGCCCAGGAAACGCTGGGCGCGCAGGATCGCCCCATGGGGATCAAACGGGCCGATCAAGAAGCGATGAATCCTGCACTCGATGGACTGCTTGTTGTATCGCTGGAACAGGCCGTGGCGGCACCTTTGGCCTCCTGCCGGCTGGCCGATGCAGGGGCCCGGGTCATCAAGATCGAGCGGCCGGAAGGAGACTTCGCGCGTGGCTACGACCATCTGGTGAAGGGCGAGAGCGCCTATTTCGTCTGGCTGAACCGGGGCAAGGAGTCCGTCTGCCTCGACCTGAAGCAGGACAAGGACCGCGCGGTGCTGGCCACCATGATCGCCAGGGCCGACGTGTTCATCGAGAACCTGGCACCTGGTGCTCTCCACCGCCTGGGCTTCCCGATGGCCGAGCTACGCAAGGCCCATCCCAAGCTCATTACCTGCACGATCTCGGGCTACGGTGATGATGGGCCATACCGTGACCTGAAGGCCTATGATCTCCTGGTGCAGGCGGAGAGCGGCCTCTCCTCCATCACCGGGACACAGGAGGGGCCGGCCCGCGTCGGCGTCTCGATCGCTGATATCGCAGCCGGGATGACGGCATTTCAGAGCGTGCTTACCGCGCTCTACGCACGGAACCGTACCGGCCAGGGGCAGCACATCGCCGTGTCCCTCTATCATGCCCTCGCCGACTGGATGAACGTCCCCTTTCTCCAGTACGCCTATGGTGCCCGGGTGCCGGAGCGCTGCGGCCTGAACCACCCGACCATCGCACCCTATGGCGCCTATACCTGCCGGGACGGCAAGGCGGTCCTGCTCGCGATCCAGAACGACCGCGAATGGCCGATCTTCTGCACCGAGGTACTGGAGCGGCCGGCCTTGACCTCCGACGACCGTTTCGACGACAACAGCAAGCGTGTCGCCAACCGGCCGGCCCTGGACGAAATCATCCTCGAGGTGTTCGTCGGCGCCGACAGGGACACCATGGTCCAGCGTCTCCAGAAGGCGCGCATCGCCTTCGGGCGGGTCAACACGCTGGTAGACATGTCGGCCCATCCGCAGAACCGCTACGTGACCGTCGAAAGTCCGGCGGGGCCGATCCGGATGCTGGCACCGAGTGCCATCTTCGATGGAAACGAGCTGGTCCTGGGGGCAGTGCCAGCCCTGGGGCAGGACACTGCGCGCATCATGGAAGAGTTCGGCGCTGCCACACCCGTCGAGGACTGATACCAAGCCACCGAAGATCTGATCTGAGGACCTGAGTTGGCTGGAGGCATGGTAAGCTGTGGGCTGGAGGACCCAGCCATGCCAGCACTGGCCATTCGCGAAGACCTGCCCGCCACCGAACTGCGCCATCTCGCCCGGCA
>NZ_DATAGQ010000096.1:0-4308 GCF_036263595.1 Geminicoccus sp.
CAGCCCGGAGTTCGTTCGCCCGCACTTCATGATCGCGACGGGCATCGAGAACAGCTACCCGACGATCGCCTTGCCCGATGGCCGGATCAAGCGCGTGGACAGCATGGCCAAGTCCGACCACTACCGGCGCTGGCGGGAGGACTTCGAGAAGGTCAAGGAGCTGGGCATCGGCTTTCTGCGCTACGGTCCGCCCTACTACCAGGTCCACCAGGGCCCAGGCTCGTACGACTGGGCGTTCGCCGACGAGACCTTCCACGCGCTGCGCGAGATGGGCATCACGCCGATCGCGGACTTGTGCCATTTCGGCCTGCCGGACTGGCTGGGCAGCTTCCAGAACCCGGACTTCCCCCGGCACTTCGCCGAGTACGCGCGGGCCTTTGCCGAGCGCTACCCCTGGGTCCACCTGTTCACGCCGGTCAACGAGATCTTCGTGACGGCCCTGTTCTCCGCGCGCTTCGGGTGGTGGAACGAGCGGCTTCAGGACGAGCGCGCCTTCGTGACCGCCATCAAGCATCTGTGCCAGGCGAACGTGCTGGCGATGCGCGCCATCGCCCTGGTCCGGCCAGGAGCGACGTTCATCCAAAGCGAGGTCTCGGAATACTCGCATGCGGAAGACCCGGAATGCCTCGCGGAGTGCCGCTTCCTGAACGAGAAGCGCTTCTTGGCCCTCGACCTCACCTATGGCTACCCGATCTCCGCCACCATGTTCGAGTACCTGCTCGCCAATGGCTTCACGACCAAGGACTATCACTGGTTCGCCCAGCACCGGGTGAAGGCCAACTGCATCATCGGCACCGACTATTACGAGACCAACGAATTGCTGGTGTCGCCGGACCGGCCGACCACCCAGGCCGGCGACGTGTTCGGCTACTACATCCTGTGCCGGCAGTATTTCGACCGCTACCGCCTGCCGATCATGCACACCGAGACCAACATGGCCGAGCCGCGCAGCGTCGCCTGGCTGCGCAAGCAGGCAGCGACCATGGTGCGGCTCAAGCAGGACGGCATCCCGATCGTGGGCTTCACCTGGTACAGCCTGACCGACCAGGTCGACTGGGACACCTGCCTGCGCGAGGACAACGGCCGCGTGAATCCGCTGGGCCTCTACGACCTCGACCGCAAGATCCGCCCAGTCGGCGAGATGTATCGGGCACTGATCCAAAAGTGGGAAGCCATTCTCGCGACCGACAGCATCGTGCTCACCTTGGGCTACTGATGTCTCAGGGCCGTCTCGACGAGCCGGATGATGGCGCGTCACATGGCCATACCTGAAACACCGGCAGCGACCTCGCCTCCGGTTGACGAACAATTTTCCGCAGCGCACGGTGTAGCCTGAGGGCTGCCAAGTCGGGCATGGCAGGCGACGGCGGCCGGATCGGGGCAAGCCGGTGGAGAGCGGCGATGGCATGGGTGCGGGGAATCGGCAGGCTGGGCGGTGCGCTGGCCCTGGCCGGCATGGTGGCGCTGGGGGCGCTGCCGGGGCAGGCCGGCGCCAGCGGGGCAGAGCGCGGGGCCGTGCCGTCGGCCGCCGTGCTGGACGACCTGCCGAACCCGCCGGAGATGCGCAGCAAGAACGGCGTGCTGGCGGGCACGCTACGGTTCAAGCCGGCCGAGATCGTCGTGCGCGGCCGCAAGGTCGTCTCCAACGTCGTCAACGGCAACTACATGGCGCCGACGCTGCGCATCCGCCCCGGTGACACGATCCGGGTCAAGGCGGTCAACGAGATCGGGCCGTCCCAGGTCAACATCAGCCGGCCGCAGCCGACCAACGTGCATTTCCACGGCATGGACGTGTCGCCGAAGCTGCCGAACGGCGACAATGTCTTCCTTCGGATCAATTCGGGCCAGGACCTGCGCTACGACGTGTTCGTGCCCAAGAACCACCCGCAGGGACTGCACTGGTACCACGCGCACGTGCACCATTATGTCGACGACCAGATCAGCTCGGGCATCTCCGGCATGCTGATCGTGGATGGCGCCATCGAGAGCCAGTACCCCGAGCTCGCCCGGCTGCGGCAGCGGGTGATGGTGTTCAAGGACTTCACCTTCCCCGGCTTCAAGGACGGCGACGCGCGGGCAAAGTCGCTGAACGGCTTCGCCAACCCGCCGATCCGCTCGCGTCCCGGCGAGTTCCAGATCTGGCACCTGGGCAATCTCGGCGCCGATGCCTTCTTCGACATGAAGCTGACGGACCACAAGGTCTGGCTGATCGAGCGGGACGGCAACCTCCTGCTGGACCCGGTGCGGATCGACCATGTCTTCCTGCCGCCAGGTGCGCGGGCCACGGTGGTCGTGCAGGCCGGCAAGGCGGGGCGCTACCCGTTCCGCCACCAGAACGTCGACACCGGGCCGGCCGGGGACCCCAACCCGTCGGTGCAACTCGGGACGTTCGTCGTGGACGGCGTGCCCCGGGCGGGCGGCGGCGCCATCCTGCAGCGGCTGCGCAACGGCCCGGCCTACCCAAAGCGGCTCCAGCCCAATGCCGAATCGGTCGCCAAGCTGAAGGTCGACCGGACCCGCTATATCGACTTCTCGGAGAGTGCCGACGGCGACACGTTCTTCATCAACAACAAGACCTACAAGGAAAGCCGGATCGACGTCACCACGCGGGTGGGCCAGGTCGAGCGCTGGATCGTGCGCAACTACTCGCAAGAGTACCACGTCTTCCACCTCCACCAGACCGAGTTCCTGGTCAAACAGGTCTCGGGCGACCCGAACCAGACGCTGGGCGGCGGCCTGCGCGACGTCGTCAACATTCCCTACGCCGTGAACGGCAAGCCGGGCTTTGCCGAGCTGATCGTGCCGTTCACCAACCCGATCATCGCCGGCCAGTTCGTGTTCCACTGCCACCTCGTGCAGCACGAGGACCAGGGCATGATGGCGAACATCCGGGTCCTGCCGCGCCAGACGATGGCGGAGCAGATCTGGGACAAGGTCACCGAGTTTGCGGGCCTGGACCTGCCCGCGCTGTGGCAGAACGCAAGTGCAGCCGAAAGCCTCGACGCGCAGCTGGAGGCCAACATCTGCCGGTCCGACACCACCGGGCAGGTCGCGGTGCGCTGAAGGCCCGGCATCTTTGCCGCCGCTTCTGGCCGGCAGGTGTGCTATCCTCGGCGCTCCACCGCGACAGGGCTGGAAGGAAGCACGATGGCGGCCACGGAGGAACGGAGCCAGGACCAGGGCAAGCTGTGGGCGGCGGGCGAGGTCTATGAGCCCTATGTCGGGCGCTGGAGCCGCAAGGTGGCACCAAGGTTCCTAGCGTGGCTGGACGTGCCGGCAGGTGCGCGCTGGCTGGATGTCGGCTGCGGTACCGGGGCGCTGACGGGTGCCATCCTCGAGCACCACGCACCGGCCTCGGTCCTCGGCATCGATCCGTCCGAAGGCTTCTTGTTCCATGCCCGGCAGCACGTCCTGGACGAGCGGGCCGCGTTTCGTCCAGGGGATGCCCAGGCGCTGCCGGTCGAGGACGGGGCGTTCGATGCGGTGGCAAGCGCGCTCGTGCTGAACTTCGTGCCGGACCCGTCACGCGCGGCGGCGGAGATGCGCCGGGCCACCAGGATGGGTGGCAGAGTCGCCGCCTATGTCTGGGACTATGCGGACGGCATGCAGCTGATGCGCCGGTTCTGGGACGCGGCCATGGCGCTGGACCCAGCGGGGGCCGGTGCCAAGGACGAGGCGCTGCGCTTCGGGCTGTGCCGCCCGGAGCCACTGCGCGCCCTGTTCGGGCAAGCGGGGCTGCGGGACGTGGAGGTGACGACGATCGACGTGCCGACCGTCTTTCGCGACTTCGACGACTACTGGACGCCGTTCCTGGGCGGACAGGCGCCGGCACCCGCCTACTGCATGTCGCTCAGCGAGGACCGGCGGGCCGCCTTGCGCCAGCGGCTCCGCGCGACCCTGCCGGTCGAGGCGGATGGCAGCATCCGCCTCGCGGCGCGGGCCTGGGCGGTGCAGGGCATCGCCTGAAGGCCCCTTGCCTCAGGCGCCGACGGCGCCTTCCTGGACGATCACCTCGACCCGGCGGTTCTGCTGCCGCCCGGCCGCGGTGTCGTTCGGCGCCTTGGGATAGGATTCGCCCATGCCGCGGGCAACCAGCCGTGCCGGGTCGACGCCTGCCGCCACCAGCTCCGCCCGGACCGCATTCGCCCGCCGGTCCGACAGCTCGAGATTGTAGGCGTCGGAGCCGGTGCTGTCGGTATGGCCCTCGATGATCGCGCGTGCCTCCGGGAAGTCCCGCAGCGCCGATGCGACCCGGTTCACCTCGCGCAGGCCGCCCACGGTCAGCGTCGCCTGGTCAACGGCGAACAG
>NZ_DATAGQ010000097.1:0-8516 GCF_036263595.1 Geminicoccus sp.
GCGCAAGCGCTTTGCCCTGACCACAATCGGCTACGTCCACGTCTGCGAGCTGCGACTGGCCCAGGGCAAGCTCTTCATGTTCCTGGCGATCAGCCGTCAGCGGACGGCTGATCCGATCTTTGGAGGGACCGGCCAGCAGGCCCGGGAGGCGAACGGGCTTCGGCCACGTCGCCTTCCTGAGCGCCAACACCAAAGCGAGCGGCGCCGCCTTCCCGAGCGAGGTGGTCGAGGTCTTCCCCTACCGGATCCAGACCGTCCTGACCGGCCATCGATGGCCTGCTGACCATGGGTGGACCAATGGCCAAGCCAAGCGGATGAACCGGACGGTCAAGGACGACCATCAGGATCTTCCACCATGCCGACCTGCAGTCCCTACGAGCGCATGTGCTCACGTTCGCTGCCGCCTACAACTTCGTCGGACACCTCAAGGCATCGCCATGGCGGACACCCCTTCCAGGCGATCTGCGACATGTGAACGGCTGAGCCTCCATCCTCAAATGAGGGCCTGGAGCGGATCCGGGCACCCACGGGGCGGCCAGCCTGCCCCACCCATGGTCCAGCCCGAAGCCCTTCTACTGCTGCACCTGCGCGGTCTGCCGACCGCACCTGTCTGCAGGCGGCCTTGCCGTTCCTGCTGAACGGCAAGGGTACCGCCCGTCGGATTGCGACCTGGAGGAGGCCTTGGCGGATCGCTCGGGCTTTCGACGGTTCTGTGGCTTCGACCTGGAGGATGCGGCGCCGCTTCCCGCTTCCGCATCGACTTGGTGGAGGCAGGTTCGGCCAAAGCCGTCTTGGACGTGCAACTCGGGCGGCGCGGCCTGGTCATCAAGGTCGGCACGATGATCGACGTGCCCGGATGGAAGCCCACGTGAGGCACCCGCCCATGCGCGAAGGCGAAGTCCCCGCCAAGGATCCGGCTGCCGGCTCCACTTGTGGCGGCCAGCGGAGCTTCTGGGATACAAGTGCCGGAGAAGGCTGCAGCGGGAGCCTCGGACCTGATCCGCGTGGCCATCCTGTGCCGGCGCCGACATCGGCTGTGAGCGTCGCCGCCGATATGCTCGTCCGTGGCGATGAGAAGGCGGTGCTGGCGGACAAGGCTCATGAGACAGCGGGCGCGACGCTTTGGCCGAGGCTGGCACCACCGGCCGGATCATGCGCCGCCGCCATGCAGGCAGGCGCCAGCCGTCCCTCCGCGGGCTCCCGCCCGCGTCTCTGGCAGAGATCGGATCGAGCGTCTGCGATGGCAGAATTGGATGAACGTCGGGATCATGCCCCTGCGCAGTCAGGCCCTTGAAGCTCTTCGGCGCCATGAAGCGGCGCTACCTCTATGGCCACGTCCGCTACCGTGGCCTGATCCGCAGCCGATGCTGTGCTCTGGCTGCTCTGCATGGCCATGAACCTGCGAAGGGCGGATCGGCTCGTCGCCTGATCGCATCGGGTTCTCGGCACCGGTCAGGCCGATGCCAAGGAGCAAGGTGATGGGCCGTAGCTTCCTGCCGGCTACGCTGGCTCATTCCTGGCAAGGAGGGGCCAGGAGGTTTCGCGCCAGCTTGACAAGGCGTTGGGGTATAGGCGACGGCCCATCGGCCTGGCAGCAGCCACGGCGATCATGGATCGCCCAGTGGTACAGCCCGATCCCGTGCGGGCCGCCATTCATTCGCACGACCATCTCCAGCTGCCTGCCAGCCGCGAAGATGGTGCCGGCATCGGTCGCGCCACGGATCTCGGTGTCACCCGATGGGCATCCAGCCGGCTGAGGTGGGTCCATCCGTGCTCCGGCCTCTAGACGCGCCGGCAATGTCGGCCCATCAGGTCGTTCGGCTGCGGCGGGCCGAAAGCCACGCGCAACAACGGAATGCTGCGCCGCTTCGCACCGATCGCCTTGCGACGGGGCGTGCTCCTTCCACCTCGAGGTGTCCGATCGATGCAGAGCTTCAGTGCCTCGCCGCGTGAGCTGGTGGCGAGCTTGTGGCGCAACCGTCGGCTGGCGATGGCTCTGGTCGAGCGGGAGGTCGCAGGGCGCTATCGGGGCTCGTTCATGGGCATCTTCTGGTCGCTCCTGCAGCCCATGATGATGCTGGCCGTCTATACCTTCGTCTTCAGCGTCGTGTTCCAGGCACGGTGGGGAACAGGTGGCACGTCCAAGGTGGGATTCGCGCTGACCTTGTTTACGGGCCTTGTGGTCTTCAACATCTTCGCCGACTGCCTGAACCGTGCGCCTGGCCTGATCGTGGGCAACACCAATTTCGTGAAGAGGGTGATGTTCCCGATCGAGATCCTGCCCTGGGTGATCATGGGCTCGTCCCTGTTCCACGCCGCCGTCAACGTGCTGGTCTGGATGGTCTTCTACATCCTGATCATCGGCACGCCGCACCTCAGCGCCTTCCTCCTGCCTGTCGTCCTGCTGCCCTGCATCATGTTCACCATGGGCCTGTCCTGGATGCTGGCGGCGCTGGGCGTGTATCTGCGGGACGTTGCCCAGATCGTCGGGGTCGTCGTCACCGCCCTGATGTTCCTGTCGCCGATCTTCTACCCGACCTCGTCACTCCCCGAATCCTACCAGCTCCTGATGCTGGCCAACCCGCTCACCCCCTCGGTCGAGCAGGCGCGGGACGTGCTCATGTGGGGAAGGCAGCCGTCCTGGACCTTGTTCCTGGCCTATCTGGCCCTGGGGATGCTCGTGGCCTGGCTGGGGTTCGCGTGGTTTCAGAAGACCCGCAAGGGATTCGCCGATGTCCTCTGACGTTGCGATCAAGGCGCAGGGCCTGGGCAAGTGCTATCACATCTACGACAAGCCGCATGACCGCCTCCTGCAGATGCTGGCCCGCGGTCGCCGACGGTACTACCGCGAGTTCTGGGCGCTAAGGAACGTCTCGTTCGAGTTGAAGAGCGGGGAAACGGTCGGGATCGTCGGCCGCAACGGCAGCGGCAAGTCGACAATGCTGCAGCTGATCTGCGGCTTGCTGAACCCGACCGAAGGCACGGTCGACACGAGGGGACGCATCGCCGCCCTTCTCGAACTGGGGTCCGGGTTCAACCCCGAATTCACCGGCCGCGAGAACGTGTTCCTGAATGCGACCGTGCTGGGCCTCGACCGTGCCGAGATCGAGGCCCGGTTCGACCGGATCGCGGCCTTCGCCGATATCGGCGGCTTTCTCGACCAGCCGGTGAAGAGCTATTCCAGCGGCATGGCGGCAAGGCTCGGCTTCGCGGTCGCGATCAATGTCGATCCGGACATTCTCGTGGTGGACGAGGCGCTGGCCGTCGGGGACGAGGCCTTCCAGCGAAAGTGCTATGCCCGGATCGGGGCGATCCGTGACGCGGGCGGGACCATCCTGTTCGTCAGCCATTCGGGCGCGACCGTGATCGAACTGTGCGACCGGGCCATCCTGATCGATCGGGGCGAGTGCATCCTGACGGGCGATCCGAAGCAGGTGATCGCGAAATACCAACGGCTGGCCTATGCGCCGCCGGCCCAGCAGGAGCAGGTCCGCCTCACCATCCTGGCCATGCAGAAGAACGGGGACAGCGAGATCGATGCGCTCGGGGCCGACGGGGATCGGCAGGATGCCGGCGAACGCACGACCGCCGATGCCGGCCGGACCGTGCAGGCCCAGGATCATGGATCAGGCGCCTACTATGACGAGAGCCTGGTGCCGGCCAGTACCGTCAACTACATGCCGCACGGCGCGGTGATCGAGAATATCAGGATCCTGGACGCGGCCGATGCCACGGTCAACGTCATCACGTCGGGGGATCTTTATCGCTACTGCTACGACGTCCGGTTCACCGAAGGTGTCACCGGCGTTTATTTCGGGATGGTGCTCAAGACCATCACCGGTTTCGAGATCGGCGGAATGGGGTCCCACGAAGTGGCCGAATCCGAGCCCTACATCGCCGGCGGATCGCGCGTCCGCGTGACGTTCTGGTTCCGCAACCTGCTGCGCCCCGGGATCTATTTCGCGAATGCCGGGGCTTACTCCGCCACCATGGAGAACCGCGAGGTCCTGCACCGGATCATCGATGCTCACATGTTCCGCGTGGTCGCCGCCCCGTCGATGCGGTGGACCTTGAGCGGGGTCGTCGATGTTTCGGTGGCACCGCGGTGCCGGATCGATATGGTCCCCGACGACCTGCCCATGGGCCAGGTGATGACGGGATTCCGGGCAGGCAGGTCACGACATGAATGATATGGACAGCCGTTCGCTGGCGTTCCTGCTGGGCGTGCCACGCTCGGGAACGACCCTCCTGTCGCACCTGCTGGACAGCCACCCGGAGATCGCGTCGCCGCCCGAGCCATGGCTGATGCTGGCGGTGCAGGCGATGGGCGCGGTCCATCCACTTCATCCTGCCGGCAGCCAGCTGATCGGCGAAGCCTTTGCCCAATTCGTGGAGGGGCTCGATGTCGGACGGGCGCAGGCGGCCTGCGCGACGGCGCTCTACGGCGAGTACCTGCGCCGCGAGGGCAAATCGATCTTTATCGACAAGACGCCCCGGTACTATCAGATCGTCGACGAGATCGGCCGGATCTTTCCAAAGGCCAAGTTCATCTACCTGAAGCGGAACCCGTTCGCAGTAGCGGGATCGCTGAAAGCCAGCTGGAAATTCGATCTGCTTGCCGCGCTGGCCGATGCGGACGACGAGCTCCTGTTCGATCTGGTGCTCGGCTATCGCAGGTTGAACAGGTTTGCCGCTGCCAACCCGTCTCGGGTGCATGTATGCCACTATGACGATCTGGTCGCGAACACGGAGCAGGCCTTGAGGTCGGCGCTCGTCTTTCTGGGGGCCGACCCGCAGGCGGCGTCGACGCCGTTCGCCCAGGAGAGCCTGGAGCGCCGCCGCGGCCATCTGGGCGACCACAAGATCCTGGAAACGCGCTCGATCCATCAGGACAGCCTTTGGGCCTGGCGGGATGTCCTGACCCGGGAGGAGAAGCAGGCCGTCCACGATATCTTCTCCTCGGAAGAGATTGTGGCGCTTGGCTTCGGCGACCTCCTCCCGGCACTTGAGCAGGACGGCATCGTCGACAACGGGGCGGCCCTTGCGCGGGTCACTCATGCCAGGGTCGAAGGGAACTATCGGTCCCGCCAACATCTCATCGACGTGTCGACGCGCGGGCGACCCGACGCGCCGAAGATGATCGCGGCAGTCCGGAAGGCATCGAGGCAGCCGGACGACGCGATCCGGCTGCTTGGCGTCAAAGAGAGCCCCCTGGCCCTGATCGAGAGGCAGGGAGCGATGCTGAAGCAGCTGGAAGAGGAGCGGGCTTATTTTCTGGCTCGGATCTCGGAGCTTGGGCGAATATCGGAATGGATAGCGCAGGAAAAGGCGGCGCGGCAGGATCTGCAACAGGAACTGAACATCCTGTCGGACGCGGCTGCTGCGGAGCAGGCAGCGCACCAGAAGCTGGATCAGTCGTTGAATACCCTGTTGGACATGGCTGCTGTGGAACGGGCCGCGCAGCAGAAGCTGGAGCAGATGATTGGGCACGTATCAGAGGTCGTGCAAGAGACTCAAAAGGGGCTGTTCGGCCGGTTGCGACGGTATGTCGATGGCTGGCGGCGCTGAGAACGGATCCCAACGGAATGTTCGTCCGATGAACAGAGAAGGCGGCCAATGAGCTGGCCTGGGCTTGCCGGTGTCGTCGTGCTGCGGTCCCACACGAGAACCGGCACCTGTGGATCAGCAGGATAGGAGACAGCGGGCAGACCAGCATCATCCACGCGAAAGAAGCAGCATGCGCGCCCCACGCAATGTCGCGGTCGACCTGACTCCGATCCTGCCCGGCGGAGAGAACGGTGGCGCGAAGATCTTTGCCATCGAGCTGGTGAAGGCATTGGCGCAACTGGCACCGGACACACAGTTCGTCCTGTTGACCCAGCGCGCCGCCTTCGACGAACTCGCCGCCCTGGAAGGGCCCAACGTGCGCCGCCTCCTGGTACCGGGCGTGGGCGTGCTTCAGCGCGAGCAGAGCATCGGCCGGCTGTTGTATGGCCTGCGCGCCGCCGTGTTCCGCCGCGCGCCGAAGAAGCTGGCGTTCCTCATGTCGCGCATCGCGGCACGGCTCATCAAGAGAACCCTCATCCGGTCGCCGGTGGCGGACAGCAAGGCCGACCTGCTGTTCTGCCCCTTCACCGCACCGACGCTATACGAGCCGGGCGTGCCCACCGTGACGACGATCCATGACGTCCAGTACATGGTGTACCCCCAGTTCTTCGCTGCAGAGGATGCCGCCAACCGGGATCTCGCCATCAAGAACGCCTTCCGCTTCTCGGCGGCGATCGCGACCATCTCCGATCATGCGCGGGCAACCGTCCTCGCGCACAACCCGCCTGATCCGGAACGCGTGCGAACGATCCACCACCGGATGGCCCGCAGGCTGGAGAACAGCTGGTCGAACGAGGATCTGGCCGATGTCCTTACGAAGCTCGGCCTCGAACGCGGCCAGTACCTGATCTACCCCGCCAACTTCTGGCGGCACAAGAACCACGAGATGCTGCTGACGGCGTTCGCCATGGCGTGCCACCAGGGGCTGCCGGACCAGATCCGGCTGGTCTGCACCGGCGCTCCGGGTGAAAGACGCGATCATCTGATGCGCCTGGCTGCACGGATGCAGCTAAGCCAGAAGGTCAGCTTTCCGGGACATCTCGCGGAGGCCGAGTTCGCCGCACTGGTGAGCGGTGCCCGCGGGCTCGTCTTCCCGTCGCTGTTCGAAGGGTTCGGGCTGCCGGTGGTCGAGGCGATGGCGCTCGGCGTGCCGGTGGCATGCAGCGACGTGACCTCGCTGCCGGAGATAGCGAGCGGTGCCGCGCTGATGTTCGACCCGCGCATGCCAGGTGACGTGGCCGCGGCGATCATGCGCCTTGCGACCGACGATGCCGCCAGAGAAGCATGGGCATCGGAGGGAAGACGCCGGGCTGAGCAGTTCTCCGACGTCGGGGTGATGGCGCGCGAGTACTGGGATCTGTTCGGCTTCGCGCTGGAAAATGTCGGCGAGCACCGCCGGCTCTCTGGCATCCATGGCGATGGCTGGGCCGGCGCCGAAATTACCCTGGAGTTGTCCCGAGGCTTTGATGCCACCGCTGTCGAGCTTGATGTCCTGGCGCCCGACTGGCTACCTCATGCCATGGTCCTGCTTGCTGCCGGCTCGTCTGACGGTACGCAGACTGCACCGCAGCCGCTGGCCAGGGGCGAACGCACCACGCTCCGGTTCGACCTGCCGGGTGGTACTGGGGGTATCAGGATCCGGATCACGCCCTCGTTCGTCCCTTCGAGCTTCGGCCCGAGCCGGGATCATCGCGAGCTGTCTGTCATGATCGAGCGCTGCGACCTGGTCCTGCCCCAGGGTGATCGCCTCCGGCTGTTTCCGGAGTCCCATGGATGACGGTCTGCGTGATCACGCCTTCCTTCAACCAGGGACGCTTCATCCAGCGCACGATCGACAGCGTGATCGGACAGGACGTACCGGACCTGGAATATGTCGTGTTCGATGGCGGCAGCACCGACGAGACCATCGACGTCCTCCGTCGCTACGATCCTTGCCTGACCTGGGTGAGCGAGAAGGATCGGGGCCAATCGCACGCGGTGAACAAGGGCCTGCAGGCGACGCGGGCACCCGTCATCGGCTGGCTGAACTCGGACGACATCTACTATCCCGGGGCCATCAAGAAGGTGCTCGACTTCTTCGATGGGAATCCGGACGTCGACGTCATCTATGGCATGGCGGAGCATATCGACATCAATGATCGGGCTTTCGAGCCCTATCCCACGGAACCCTGGGACCCCGACCGGCTTCGCGACACGTGCTTCATCTGCCAGCCCTCGGTGTTCTTCCGTCGCAGCGTGGTCCAGCGGTGGGGGATGCTCGACGAGCGCCTGAACTACTGCATGGACTACGAATACTGGCTTCGTCTGGCCGCCAGGGGGGCGAAGTTCCATTACATGCAAGAGAAGCTGTCAGGATCACGGCTCTATGCCGAAAACAAGACGCTCGGTTCCCGCGTGAAGGTTCATGCCGAAATCAACGACATGCAGCGCCGCCTGCTCGGCAGGGTCCAGGATGCTTGGCTCTACAACTATGCGCATGCCGTCGTGGATGCCCGTATCGATCGATCGAAGCATCCGCGGCGTTTCGTGATCGAACTCGGCCTAAGGTCCTGGCTGGCCGCTATCCGATGGAACCACAGCGTGTCACCGGACATGCGTCGGCTGACGGGGAAATGGCTTCTTGGCCGGTGAGACGAGCCGAACGACGAGAGAAGCAATGCATATCGGGTTCGACGTGAGCCAGACCGGCACGGGCAAGGCCGGCTGCGGCTACTTCGCCGATGCCATGGCGCGTGCTCTGACCGACGTCGCGCCCGAGCACAGCTACGCCTTCTATCCCAGTTTCGGGGACTTCTACTTCGATCCCAAGGTACCCGCGCGCAATCCCTATCCCGGCCGCACAGTATGCTATGGCCCGCGGTTCCTGACCCATGAGAGCGCCGCCACGTTCTGGAACGCGGAGCAGCTCG
>NZ_DATAGQ010000098.1:0-36018 GCF_036263595.1 Geminicoccus sp.
GATGATCCCGAAGTTCTACGAGGGCCTGCTCAACCCAGGCACCAACAAGGCCGAAGCACTCCGCCAGGCCCAGCTGCCGCTGATCCAGGACCCCGCCACCCGCCACCCCTTCTACTGGGCGCCCTTCCTGCTGATCGGGAACTGGGTGTAGCCGGTCTTCTCCTCGGCGATCAGAGGATCGCGCTTGTCCTCAACGCGGCACGTCGACGGCCTGCTTCAGCTCCTCGATGGCGGCCCGGTCCGGATGATCGGCCGGTAGTCGATCGAGCAGCGACTGCCAATAGGAGGCCGCCTTGGCCCGATCGCCTGCCTGGGCCGCGGCCAGGCCCAGGAACCATGGCGGCCGCGGGTCATCGGGTGCCAGCGCCGCCATGCGCTCGAACACGGTCCTTGCCTTCGGTCCCACCAGCGGAAGCCCGCTGGCCTCATCCAGATCGGTCATCAAGGCGTCGCCCAGATCGGCCAGGATCTGCGGATCGTCCGGGCGTAGGCGTGAAGCCTGCTCGAAGGCAGCGGCCGCCCGATCCTTCTCGCCCAGCACCATCCGCGCCCGCCCGAGCCGCAGCCAGCCCTCCAGGTCGTTCGGGTCGTCCTGCAGGCGCGCATCGAGACCATCGACCATGGAGCGGATGCGTTCGTTTCGCTCCTCGGGCGAGAGCGCTGCCATCGCCTGGACATCGGCCGCGCTCGGCCCGGATGCCGTCGGGCCTGCCGCGTCGGGCTGGGCTGGAGGTTCGATACCGGATTGGGCGGAAGCGCGCTCGATCGATTCCATCAGCTGTGCCCGCCAGGGCGCATCCGCCGGCGCACGCGCCAGCAGACGGCTCCAGCGCTGGATTGCGCCGGCAAGATCGCCAGCCTGGGCGTCGGCCAGCCCCAGATAGAAAAGCACGCCCGGGTCGGCGGCCTCCTCGCTGCCAGCCGCAGCCAGCGACTGCTCGAACAGGGCCCTGGCATCCGGCGTCACCACCCCCCCGGCTGCCGTGGTAAGCGCATCGGCCATGCCTACGCGCGCACGATCATCCTCTGGTGCCAGCTCCCGGGCCCGGCGATAGGCCTCGATCGATCCGTCGACCTGACCCAGTACGGCGCGGGATCGACCAAGCAGCAGCCACCCGTCGAGATCACCTGGCTCGCGGGCCAGTCGTTCCTCCAGCGAGGCCACCATGCGGGCGATATCCGGCTGGCCCCCTTCGGCCTGCACTGGAGCAGGTCGTGCCGCAAACGGCAGCGACGGCAAGCCCGGCTCCCCGAGCGAGAGATACACCAGGAGCGCGACAGAGGGCACGGCCAGTGCCGCGACGAAAAGGAGGCGCCTGCTCCGTCGCGGGCGGTGGGACGGAGCCACCTTCTCCTTGCCGCCAGCCCGCAGCATGCGTCGACGAATCTCGATCCTGGCGGCCTCGGCCTGGTCCGGGAGGATCAGACCACGTGCCAGGTCGCGATCGACCTCGGCGAGCTGGTCCTTGTAGACCGAGAGGTCGTAGGCGTTGCGGTCGGCGATATCCGCCGACGACCAGATCGGCCAGATCAGGAAGGCGACCGCCATGCCCACCAGCAGGATGGCCAGGATCACGAACACGGGATCTACCATGCGAGCCGCGCGCCGCTCCGTATCACGGTCGGGCCGCCAA
Organism: Geminicoccus sp.; assembly: GCF_036263595.1. Lineage (NCBI taxonomy): Bacteria > Pseudomonadati > Pseudomonadota > Alphaproteobacteria > Geminicoccales > Geminicoccaceae > Geminicoccus > Geminicoccus sp. The sequence goes on from NZ_DATAGQ010000098.1 coordinate 1,635, forward strand.
AAGCGCCCGAAGCAACGGCGCTGTGCGCGGAGCCTTCGTCATCAAGAGATTCGTCACGCAGCTGGCCATCATCCTTGAAGGGTGGCAGCGTCAGGCAACCAGTGGACCCGACGACGCCAAGCGCCGCACATCCGGGTCGAATCCCTGGCTGCGAGCGAGGCTTCCATGCATGGGACCTCGTCGCTGGTCAAGCCGACCCGGGCCGCAGAGCCTGTCCTCGCCGGGACCCATCCACCCTCAATTGACCCGCTCGACCTGCACCCGGCGGTTCCTGCCGTCCTTCGGATCGACCCCCGGCAGGGGATCGCGGGAGCCCTCGCCGACCGGCTCCAGCATCGAGCTCGGGATGCCCTTGTCCTTGACCAGATAGGCTGTGACAGCTTCCGCACGCTTCTGGGAAAGCCAGTCATTGTATTCCGGCTTTCCACGGGCGTTGGTATGGCCGGAGATCTCGAACTTCAGGCCAGTGCCCTCGGCTTCCTTGAGCACCGTGGCCAGCGTGTTGAGGTTGTTCTTGGCCTTCTTCGAAAGCGTGTACTTGTTGTTGGCGAACTCGATCTTGATGTCGCGGCAGATGCCGGCACTGCAATTGCCGGCATCCTCGCCGCCGGCCTGGATGCCCCGCGTCTTCGGCACCGCCACGGCCGGAGTAGCCGTTCCGAGCAGTGCTCCTCTCAGCACGTCCGCACTCAATGCATCGTCGGCTGCATGGACCGAGGACGAGGAGACAGTTGCGAACAGTAACGCTGCCGAAATTGACAGGACGATACGCTTCTCGACCATGGTATCCTCACTCGACCGCCATCTCCGCACCAGGCGGCATGGCCTTTCCTACGGCTTGAAAATTACCGCCGCGCCCTGACGGGTTCAATCTTCGTCGATGTGACGCGTGTCACGTCGCCAGCACCCGTCAGGGCGACGCTGCCGAGACACGCTGCAGCGAGGCACGAACGGTTCGTGCCTCGTCCGCCAGGGCTGGATCCTGCGCCAGCGCCTGGGAGAGTGCTTCCAGCGCGGCAGCGAAGCTGGGTGCCATCGCGACCATCGCCCGCAGGCCGTCGATGCCTTCGGCATCCAGCCGCAGCTTGGTGCTTCCCAGCGTGAGGACGTCACCGAAACGCAGGCTGGCAGCCTCGACGGGCTCGCTGTTCACGATCAGTTCATTGCGCGCGCCAGGCGATCTCATGGCGCGGAGGTCGCGCCCATCGAACTGCAGCTGAACGTGCTGGCGGGACACCATCGGATCGTCGAGCCGTACGAAGCAGTCCCGCGCCCGGCCGATCATGCAGGTCGCGAAGGGCAAGAAATAGCGTTGCCCAGGAGAGATCCCTTCAATCTCGCTGAGATAGGGGAAACGGACCCCGTCATCCGGTGCGCTCGGATCGGTCAGTGCATCCAGCGAGAGTGCTCGCGCCGCGGGATCGAGGCGGGCCGCGGCCATCGTCAGCGCTGCTGCCATCGCTGCGCGCGCTGTCGCCAAGGCGGTCCGCTGCTCGCGCGCATGCTTCTCCTCCATCTCCGCGAGGCTCGCGCGCGCAACCGTCAGCTGTTCGGTCAATTCCCTGAGGTTGTCGCGGAGGGCCTGGGTAGACGGGGCGATCTGGGTGCGCCCGAAGAGTTCGGACTTCAGGCGACCGATCTCCGTCTGCAACGCCGTGACCTTCTGGGCGTGCTCGTCGGCCTGCGCCTGGAGCCTTGCCTGGAGGCCGCTCTCCGTGTCTGCCAGCCTGCGCTTCAGGGCTTCCGTCTCGGCGGGCACCTCGCCCTTGGCTAGCGACTTGTAGCGCTCAAGTTCCTTGTTCGCGTGGACGAGATCGCCCCGAACCAGCCGGGCATCGTTCTCGGCCTTGCGCAGACGCGCCTGAAGTTCTTTCGAGGAGCCGTCGCCACCTTTCTTGGTGATCCAGAGAATGAAGAACAGCAGCGCCAAGCCTCCCAGCCCGATCGGCAACAGGAGATCCCCGTAGACTGACATCTGTCGCAGCAAGTCTTCCATCATCCAGCCTTCCCGCTACGAGCAGCCCATGATTCAGCGCCGATCCTGCATCCGCACGTCATCAGTCACGAACCAGGGCTTCATCGCCTCGTCGAGGAAGAGTTCGCGCATCTCGGTCAGGTTGAACGGACGGGAACCAAGCCTGCCGAAGACTGCCATCTGGTGGCCCGTCTCGTCCACGGCCCGATCCCGCTCCAGGCCCCTCGACAGCGCCAGGGCCGGTCCACGTGTCGCGTAGGTCGCGATCAACTCGGGCTTCGGTGCAGGGCTGAACCCGTAAAAGTTGGGCTGGCTTTCGGGTGACGTCAGCTGCAGCACCTTCAGTCCGTTGGTCCCGTCGGCGACATAGCCGAACAGGGAGGCGTTGGTGCTGCCGACGACGATGTCACGGGCATCCGTCATCGTGCCATCCGCATCGAAGCGCTGGTAGACGGTCGGCTTCTCCGGCTTCTCGATATCGACGATCACGAGCCCTTCCGGTCCGGCCGCCACGTAGGCGTAGGTGCGGGCGACATAGACACGATGAGCATCTTCAAGCGGGACGAGCGCGCCCTCGACCAGCCTGGGCGACGTCGGCAGGGTCACGTCGATCGTCTGCATCCCACGCTTCGTCACGGCGAACAGATAGCGGAACTGCACCGCCGTCGAGCGCACGTCCTCCAGCGGAATGACGGCGACCAGCTTGGGCTCAAGCGGCTTGTCCATGTCGAGCACGACAACGCCGGCATCTGCCGCGATGTAGAAGACTGTTCCGGCGATCGTGATGTGCCTGGCACCGTCGAGCACGCCTCCGTCGTTCCAGGTCAGCGCCCGCTGCAGGAAATTGTTGCGCGGCTCGTTGTCGTGGAGCGTGTCCACCTCGGTTGCGATCAGGCCCTCTTCCGCATCCGTGATGAACGCATAGCGATACAGAAGATGGAAGGGCTGCTCCTGGTTCTCGACGCGCATGAGGTCGCCCTCGTTGCGCAGCGGCTGGACCGGCTGGTTGGTCGGGAACGCTACGCAGGTCGCGTTCGCCGAATCGATGTGCAGGCTCTGGCCGAGTGGCGAGACCGGTGCCCTCAGGATCCGGTCGGAGATGCCCTTGTTGGCGATGCTCGCGACATCGTAGGCCGTCGTGCCTGCGGCACCCTGGGCGGCCAGGAGATACTCGCCACGCAGCTGCAGGCAGCCCGTCAACGCCCCGCCCTCGGTCTGGCCATGGATCTCGTAGTCGAGCTTTCGGCCCTTGGCCAAATGCTGCGCGAAGTTCGCAGGATAGGCGTGCTTGTGCAGATAGGAGCCGATGACCGCCTGTGGCTCGTCCCACTCGGTCACGCGGACGGCCTCGAGACCGCCGACCTCGCCGACATAGGCATTGAGCCCGACGAAGTTCACGAAGTTGGTTCCGAGCAGCAGGAGCTGGGCCATGATGGCGTTGTTGTCGTTGCCGACCGAGAGATGGCAGTCCGTGCAGGTCTTGGTCTCGGTTTTCCGCTCCGTATGCGGATAGTGAGGCGCGAAGGCCTGGCTCGAATAGCCGGACGCGGCGATCGGCGGCTGCTGCGCGTAGATCCGTTCGCGGTTGACGTTGGTCGACGACAGCACGAGGGCCGAGGACGAGCGCACTGGTGCCGTGATGTTCCCCTTGCTGGATTGGTGCTTGCCCAACTGGAACATGTCGTCCCGAGCTACCTGGGGGTTGTAGCTCGCATAGTTGCGCGTCTCGCCGCCCTGGAAGTGGTGTCGCGCCGTCTTCCAGTTTGCCTCCACCGGCAGGTGGCAGCCGGCACAGGCCGTGGTCCAGGACGTGTGGCAGGTGAAGCAGGCCACCTCCTCGTCCTGGTGGGCGAGGTCGTTCGGCTTCACGCCCGTGCCCCAGAGCATGGATGTCCCCTTGCTCATCAGCTTGGCGCGTGCCGCCTTGGGGTTGTAGTCCGGCTTCTTGGGATCGACCGTGTCCTTGACCAGGGACATCTTCCATTCGAGCTTCGGGTCCAGGACGGAGCGCTGGTAGAGCGCGCCATCCCGCCACTCGAACCGCCTGCGGCCGTCCGGATTGCGGATCAGCGAAAGGTCTCTCCCACCCGGCACCGATGCGACGTTGCTCGTGCGCAGGGTGGGGTAGGCCTTCGCCGTCCCATGGCAGTCCTTGCAGCCGATCTCCACGGCATCGGCCACCTGCCCATGCAGGATCCCGTTGCCATGGTTGTCCTGCGCGAAATGGCAGTCGACGCACTGCATGCCGACATCCACGTGGATCGACGACATGTGCACGGTCCGGTCGAACTTGTCGGGTGCGTCGTTCGGGATGAGCTTGCCGTCCTTGTCGAGCAGGTTGCCCTTCCGGTCGCGCTTGAAGACGGCGCGGAAGTTCCAGCCGTGACCATGGTAGTCGGCGAACTTCGTATCCTTGGTCTTCGGGTTGATGTCGGTCCACACGTTTTCGAGGAACTTCGTGTCGCCCCAAAGCCCGCGCACTACCGCACCTTCCGGGTTGCGATCGAGCATCGCCCGCTGCTCGGCGATCGAGGCTTCCTTCTGCTCCTTCGGCCACATGAGCGGAGCGTCGCTCTCGTAATCCCACATCGTGTAGCCGAGGAACGTATTCACGAACATGTTGGGCTGGTGCATGTGGCAGATCATGCACTGGCTGGTGGGGATCGCCCGGGTGAACTGATGGGCGATCGGATGGCCGCGCTCGTCCTTGGAGATCGTCGGATCGGCCGTCGCCGTCCGGCCGGCATGGCCGAACTTGGCATAGACCGAGGAATGCCTGGGGTCGCGATCGTTGGCGTAGACGACATGGCAGGAGCCGCAGCCCGACGTGCGGTAGTCGCCCGGCTGGTCGTTGGTGCCAAGGAACCAGGTGAACGGGTCGTTCAGGCGGGTCTTGTGAATGTTGAGCACTGGTACCGAGATCCGCAGGCCGGTGCCGGGGCCGCGGTTCGACTGCCGGATGTCGGGCCGGCCAGGCTCGTCCAGCCGCTGGATCTGGCCGGTGACGTTGGGCAGGCCGACCTCGGCGAACTGGGTAATGATGTTCCGGCCACCATGCTCGAACACCCGGAAGCTGTCTGCGACCGGGACGACCTCCCAGGCCGGCAGCGGGTAGAGTACTTCCAGGGCACCGCGCGCCTTCATCTTCGCGTCGACCGGCACCACGCTCTCGACCTTCGCCGGCAGCCCGTCCCGCGTGTAGGCCTCGCCGGTGATGTAGCGTTTGTAGGGCAGGATGCCGTTATTGTAGGCGGCTCCGCCCCAGAGCATAGCACCGGTGGCCATCAGGCTGCGTTCGGCTGCCTGAATGACCGGGAGGTGGCAGGCGCCGCAGGCTTCACGCGCGATCCGATAGTCCGACGGGTTCACGAAGCGGATGAACTCGGGCGACTCGCGGTTGAGCAGCGTGTAGGTACGTTCCGGGTTGGCCGAGGCCGGATAATTCCAGGTCGCCGGGAAGCGCGGCTGGACATGGGCCGAGTCCATGGCCTTGCGATAATCCGCATCCGTCTTCTGCAGCACCGGCGTGACCGCAACCGTTGCGTCGCCGCCATGACAGTCGGTGCAACCAAGCACGACCGCCTTGCTGGCATGCATCGTCTTCTGGTCGGAAGCCGTATGGCAGGACACGCAGCCGACGGACTTGGCGTGAGCTTCCTCGGGCGTCTGCGCGGCAGGAGCTGGCGGAGCTGGCGTGTAGACGATGTCCCTTGGCGCTTCCGACTCCGAGGCGGCCTGGACCGCAGCCATCGGATAGAGGGCCAGAACACCGAGGATGGTCAATGTCCACCGCAGCATCCCGCGTTCCTCAGTAAGTCAGGACGACGTTGGCGAGCACGGAGTAGAAGACGTCCTCATCGTCCTGCGCGCCATAGAGTTGCTTGAAGCCGTCGCCGGCGAACAGCATCGCGCCCGACAGCCTGAGCACGACATTCTGGTTCAGGAATGGCCGCCAGATCGCCGCGGCGGACACGTCCCAGCCGATTTCCTCGTCGATCTCCCCCTGCTGGCGAAGCGCTTCCAGGGAGCTCGTATCGTTGAACCGGAGATAGTTGACGTTACTCGACACACGAAGCTCGGGCGTGATGTCGAAGTCGGCACCCACGCCCGCCAGGGTCAGGCCCGGGTTGGTGAAGTTCGACTGGCCCTGTTCCTTGGAAGGCCGCAGGGACGGCAGGAGCCCATTGCGGCCGGACAGGCCGACGAAGCCGCCGCCGATGAGCGGGATGCTCTGGCGGATCCAGTAGCTGGTGTCCGCACCGGCGAACTGCGGGTTCTCGAAGATCGCGTCGAAGCCGGTTTCCTTGTCGTCATAGGGATCGTCGTCGCCGGACGCGTAGAAGAGCGAGCCGCGCAGGCGGATCCAGTCGAAGTCGATCGATGGTTCGGCGGCCAGCATGAACGCCGCCACATCGCTTTCCAGGTCGGAGAGCGGCGCGTTGCGGTTCTCGCCCAGGGCCAGATAGGCGGACGTCGTCAGGTTGAACCGGCCGAAATGGCCGTCGCCGTTCAAGCCCAGATAGGTGACGTCGTACTCGCGTTCCTCCGCGAAGCCGAGTTCCGCGGGCCTTGCCGGGAACCCGTTCGTATCGACCAGCGGATCGTCGCGGTTGCGGTTGTAGGCGATGATGCCCTGGGACGTGAACCCGAGCACCGGGAAGTCCTGCGCGTACAGGTTCGCCAGGAAGATGTCGTCGTCCCGGATGTCCTCGGACAGGTCGTTCAGGCCGGAGTTGATCTCCTTCTCGATCCGCCGGAACCACCCGAAATTGTACTGGAACAGGTTATTGTTCCGGTTGCCGAAGAACCGCACGCCCAGCTGGTTGTCCTGGAACAGGAAGCCGCGGAAATCCGAGATGAACGGCTGGATGCCGACGCGCATGCTGTCGAAGTCGTAGCGCTCGGACACATTGCGCAGATGGTAGTCCAGGAATGCCTCCTGGACGCCCAGATGCTCGTCGGACCGGGTGTCGCCATTGGCCGGATCCGCATATAGGACGCGCAGCTCGTCCGCCTCGGCATAATTGTAGTTGTAGGCCAGGGTCAGGCGGAACTCGAGGTCCTGCGGCTTGAACGCCGTGTTGCCCTTGATCAGCGCGGCGCTCCCGATGAGCGTCTGCGAAAACAGGAACTGGTCGACCCCGCCGAAGACGTCGTTCTCGCCACTCTCGTTGCTGCTCTGGATGCCCACGGGCGTGGGAATGGACCGTGGCTCGATGACCGTGTCGGAGATCCCGGTCAGCACCAAGAACCAGTCGTCGCCGAAGATCGGCTTGTCGCCCTTCAGCGTGTTCTGGTTGTACGGGTCGAACAGGTTCTCCGGCTTGCCCAGCGTCTCGAGCAGGCGCCAACGGTCGGGGACCGGCGCAAAATCGTCGGGAAAGGCCGAAGATGGCGGCGGCGCCACCTGCCCCGGATCGACATAGGGCGGTGCCGGTTCCGGCCTCGGATCCACCGGCCCCGGCCTGGAGCGGCCATCGCTTTGGGCGGACACTGGCGCTGCTACGCCCAGACCCACCGTCGCGACCAGGACGAGTGGCAAGAGCCTTGTTCTCGTCATGCTCAGATACCCCGGCAGACGTTCTGGGTGTCGCTGCCCACGAACGGGGCGTAGGGGCAGCTGACATAGCGCAAACCGACGCCCTGCGGACGCAGACGGTCGGCACGGAAGGCCGGATTGGCATGCGAGAGACCGCGGCCCAGCAGGCGGAACGCACGTTCGGCCCCCAGGAACCCGATCATGTCGTCCTGGTCGATGCCGTCGCCGGAGACACCGATCCCACCGACCAGCTGCCCGTTCCGGTAGATCGGCTCACCGCCCGGGAAGATCTGCAGGCCATTGGCCACATAGCCGGAACCTGCGCAGACGGCGGGCGTGTCGGTGCTCTTGCCGGCCAGGAAAAGCACATGCTGACCTAGATTGCCCAGGCCGAGATCCGATTGCAGCCCTGTATCGAATGGGCTGAAGTTTACCTCTGGTACACTCAACGGTCCGTTTGACCGTCCGTTGACGCCATCAGGATAAAAGGGCCTAGCTAAGTTCCCGATCGAACGCGCCGTAAGCGCACTCGTGCCGGGTACGAAACCACTGCCCAGGAAGTTGCGCAGGGCTGCCAGATACGGCTGCGCTTCCGGCTTGCTGGCGAGTACAGGGACAGATGCGGCGTTCGACAGGAACATGGCGCTGCGCGCCTTCTGGAGCGATACGTCGGTGCCGAACACGGGAGCATCCGGTGTACGCGCGATGCCGAGGATATTCCCACTCGCATCGACGACCGAAATCGTCACCTCCGCCGTGCTGTTCAGCGGGCGCCGGATCTGTCCGCGCGCCGTCAGGGCCACGCCCAAGGCCTCGCGCAGGATCACGGTCACGTCCTGCGCGGTCAGCCCGTTCGCCCCGCCGGTTCCGCTCCGGGGCGGAAAGCGGTTGCCGCCCGCACCACCGGACAGGATATAGGCGGGAAGGGAGCCGAAGCGGCCACTCGTATCGGGCTGGATGCCGGAACCCGGGAAGCCGAAAGCCTGGCCCGCCACGATGGTCGCGTTGCTGTAGCCAGGGAGGGCCGCAAAGCCTGTGCTCCTGAGACTGATGCCGGCACCGCCATTGGCGGGTGAACGGAGATCGTCTGGTGTCGCATCGGAGTAGCGCAACGTGCGGCCATCGACGGTGACCCGGTCTGCCCGCAGGCCGATTGGCGCATCGAAGCCGCGTGTCCCGGCCAGCGCCAGGATCTCGTCGATGTTGGCGAGCCCGGTCTCGCGGTCGCGAATGTTGCGGTCATACCCGTAATTATTGTCGGCGATGACCCCGATCCCGCCGATCATCGCGCCGTTGCGGTACAGCGGAAACCCGCCGGGATCAGCCGCAAGCCCGAGCGGCGTACGTTTGGGGCCAACGGTCGGATCGACCAGCCCCGGCTTGGACGTGGCATTGGTCGCAAAGCGCACTGCGAGATCCGAGCAAGGCAGCTGGCTGAACTGCACCCCAAACAATGGGCCACCCTCCAGGCCTCGGGAGCCTGGAACAAAATTCTCCTGGACGATCTGGCTGGCGGTACGCGTCGAGAAGGCGTTGCCGCCGGAAGACAGGTACGCACCCGTAACGGCCTTGGACACGGCTGCCGCCAACAGCACACCTGCCGTCGGCAAGATACCACTCAGCTGCAATTGCGGTACGACCACCGGAAGCGTGTTCGGCCGCGGCGTCGGAACTGGCTGCCCAGGCTGCGGCCGCAGGGTGACCGGCTGGCTGGACGGTGTTCCATGCTGGTAGAGCGCCAGGACGTTGCCGACGCGATCGGTGACGGCGATCGTGGCACCGCCGACGCCCTGTGCCTGCGCCTCTGCCACGACCTGACGAAGGATCCGGGCGACATCGGCCACGGACAGCCGAACGTTCACCGGCCGCGGATTGGCCTTGGTGGGCGCGGCAACCCCGACGGCGCAGGCCAGGACCAGCGCCATACCGAGGCCCTTGGCGAAGAAGCGGCATGCAAAGTTCCGCAACGTCGATCCCCCCGCCTCAAATCTGCACGTCAGCACGGATGGCCGAAGGCCACGGGCCACTTTTCAGTTGTTGTAAAGACGATGTTAGGAGCGATGCTTTTCGCTGGTCAATCCACTCCGCAAGCTAATGGAAGCGAAGCATGATCGACTCCTTGTATCGCGGCCACAGCCATTCTGGGCATACCCTCCAGGTGATAGTCATGGCACATGATGCAGGTCGACGGCACCTTGGCTGACGCTTCCTGCCCGCCATGGCAGGCCTGGCAGGTTTCCACTCCCGGCATCAGCACGTCCTCGGGCGATCTTGACGTCGGAGCGGCATGACAGGTTTCGCAGGCCGTCGTCCGGTGTGCGCCGTGGTCGAACTTGCCCTTGGGCATCCATGCCGCGCGCAGCCGCACCGGCAGGACCTGCCAGTCGGTCTTGGCAGCGGGGTCAGGCGGAACGGTCACGTGGCAGAGGGCGCACGTGCCCTTTGGGTCGGCGAACACGCGCTGCAGGGCGGTCTGGATCTCGTTCTGTACCGGCCGTCCCAGGTCGATCGGCGTCTTCTCGCTCTGCTGGCTGCCGGCCCGGCGCCTGGGGTCGTTGTTCGCCAACCGCTCGGAAGGCGCTGGCTGCCGCAACGAACGCGCCGTGTAGTAGTCGGAAAGCGCCGCGATCACCTCGTGGGGCTGACCATGCGGCAGCACCCGCTGCGGATCCCGCTGGTCGAACGTCAGGACGTGACAGGACTGGCAGTTGGCGAGCATCGAGACCGGCGTCATGCCCACGCCGCCCGCATCCGGCTTGTGGCAGTCCGCGCACTGCAAGGAGGTGGCACCCGCGGGGAAAGCCTTGCCGGCCAGGCGGCCGACCATGTCCTTGATGTTCGCCTGGTCCAGATGCTGCTCGTGGCTGAAGCCGATCAGGTTGGACTTCTCCCTCGGGAAGTTCGGGGCGCCGATGCTGATTCGTTCTGCCGCACAGGTCGCCGGATCGACCGTCACGCTCGGCCGGAACTGGGGATGCCCGTCGCCCTCGAAGTCGCTGGCATTGATCAGCGTCGTGCCCGGTAGCTTTTCCTTCAGGTCCTTGTGGCAGTCGGCACAGAGTTGCTGCTGGACCGGAACGACGCCGTCCCGCCCCTGATGTTCGCGATGGCATGTGGCGCAGCGGCCGGGTGCCAGTGCCTCGTGGCCCGGGATCGAGACGTCGAAGTGATGGCGGATGTCCTTGTGGCAGATCGTGCACATCTGGTCTTCCACCCGGACGAAAGCCTTCACGTGGCAGGCCTCGCAGTTCTTCTCCAGGAACTTGTGCGAGCTCGACAGGTCGCCCGAGGACCAGAACGTATCCAGGCTGGCGAGAACCGGCTGGGCCGGCGCCTGCATTGGTGCCTCGGCCGATAGCGGGGTAAGCGGGCTGGGCTTCCACAAATAGGACAGGAACGGCAGGGCGAAAGCGATCAGCGCGACCAGGGCGAACAGCGACCAGGACAGCGTGCGCCGCGAGAGCAAGCCCTGCCCGATCCGGATCCTGCCGGGATCAAGGATGGTCGGCCTGGCATGGCTGTCCTCGAACTCGACCAGTTCCACCGTGATCGCGACGTCCGCCTGGGGCGACTCGGGCATGGTCAGGCCGACCCGGTATGGGCCCACCCGGACATCGTTATCGGCCGTGAGCGCCGCGCGGGTCGTCTCGAACCCGTCCACCAGCAGCGTGTGGCCCTCCACTGCCTCGATCACCGCGTCGTCGTCGCGGACGTTGATGTCCGCCTCATGGGCCGCGACGCGCAGGTCCTTCAGCGGGATCTCGTTCTCGGGCGCGCGGCCGACGCGCAACCTGCGCCCGGTCGCCTCCTTCAGGGTCCGCCGCGTGCGGACCTCGTCGTCGCTGAGCCGGGTGAGGAAGCACAGTTCGAAGCGCATCCGCGGCCCTCAGCCCCAGTAGAAGAAGACGACGACGATGTGGGCGGTCAGCGCCGCCAGAAGCGCGAACGACAAGGGCACGTGGACCAGCAGCCAGAGGTCCATCAATGCCTTCAGCCTCAGGTCCCGCCGCATCGTCTGCAGGAGCGACTGCTTCCTTCCGAGCGCCACCATGAGGCTGGACACGGCGCGCGCATCCGGCCCGTGTGTTTCGGTCGCGAGCTTGCGGAGCCTGGCCAGGGCCTGCTCGGTTCCATCCCTTGGGTCGCGCGCCCGAAGGATGCGCCAGGTCGATCCGCCGAGCCGGGTCTCTTGCTGGGCCATTCGGACCGCCTCGACGAAACGATCGCCCAGCGGCAGGGCGATCGCGCCACACTCCTGGTCGATTTCCGCACAGAGCTTGGCCATCTCCGCGAGCGAGCGGCTTTGCCGGTTGTAGGTCATCCGCCGTGGGATGCGGGCATAGGCCACGATGCCGAAGATGCCGCTGATGATCACGACCATCATCAGCACGTAGGCCAGCGTGTGGATGTTCCAGCCGACCTGGAAGGCGGCATGGAGGGTGGCGATTACGGCGGTCGCGAGGCCGAGATAGACATGGGCCGACACCCATGCCTTCAGGCTGTAGGCCCCCTTGCTGTAGATCCGCTTGCGCAGGCCCAGCAGCATCAGCCACGCGATCAGCAGGGTCGCGATCGTGCCCAGCGTATATCCCAGCCAGGTGCCGCCCTCGTTGCCCCGCACGGGCTCGAGCCAGACATAGGCGACAACGCTTGAGACCGACAGGATCAGCGCCATCCAGAGATAGAGGAAGCGCCGATGGACCAGGAATGATTCGTGCCGCTGGGGCTGGACGAGCGTGCTCACCGTCAGCCCGATCTTTCGCCGAAATGTTGCAGGTAGTTGTGCGGCCGCACCCTAATCGCGGCACCGGTCGGGCATGCACGCACGCAGGCGGGGCCACCCTTGATGTCCTTGCACAGGTCGCACTTGGTGGCGACCTTGCGCGCGCTGTGCCCGTGCTCCACGTGGGCCTTCACCTCCCCTGGCCCGCTACCGCGGCCGAACAGCAGCCACATCAGCAAGGACGACTTCTTGGGAGCCGCATAGCTCAGCCGGATGACGCCATAGGGGCAGTTCTGCTGGCAGGCCCCGCAGCCGATGCAGGTATCGTCGATCCAGACCTCGCCGTTCGCTTCCGAGCGGTGGATCGCATCCGGCGGGCACTCCGTCATGCAGTGCGGATGCTCGCAGTGCCGGCAGGCGGTCGGGATATGGATCATGGCGAAGGTGGAGCCGGCATCCCGGTCCATCCGGGCGATGCCGCCATGGCTCTCGGCGCAGGCGGTTTCGCAATTGTCGCAACGGATGCACAAGGAATCGTCGATCAGCAGCGCGTTGGTGGCTTCGCCCAGCCCCTCTTCGACGAAGAAGTCGGTGAGCCTGCCCTTGACCCCGTCCTGGCCGCTGCGCACGCCCTCGAGCTGGCGCTTCTGCGCAGCTTCCTCGATCTTCTCGCGCAGGTCGGGTCGCAGATCGAGCAGGCGCGAGAACTCCTCGCCGTCAAGCCGCACGACCTCCGTCTCGATGGCGGTGGTGATGGTGGCCGTCCGCGGTACGTCCCGCAGCAGGGCGATCTCGCCCACCAGCTCGCCGCTTGGCACATAGTTCACGATCGAGCTGGCGCCGCCCGGCCCTTTTTGGGAGACGACCGCCGAGCCCGAGCGGATCATGAAGACGAACCGATCCTGGGCACCTTCCTGGATCAGGACCTTGCCGGCAGGCAACCGCTCGATGGTCGCCTTTTCGATGACGCCCGCCAGATCTTCCTCGGTAAGCTCCGGCAGTACGTCGTCCTGCAGTTGGCGGACAATCGTGATCTTGTCGAAATAGGCGCGGGCTGAGGCAACCGACGCGAGCAGCTTCACGGCAGAGCGCCGGGATAGCTCGATCAGCACGGTGTCCGCCATGGCCCGGACGGTTTCGGCGCGCCGCCGGCCGGCCACCAGCCCAAGTTCGCCAAAGAACTCGCCGGCACCGCGGACGACCGTACGGTCCCGGCCGCGCCGGTCGACGACCTCGATCCGCACCGCACCGCTCAGGATCAGGAAAAGGCTGTCGCCCTTGGCGTCGTGGGTGAGGATGGTCTCGCCGGCGAGCGCGACCCTCGTTTCGCTGTCGAGCAGGAACTCACGCAGCTGCAGGGTCGTCAGTGCCGACAACAGGGGCACGCCGGACTTGATCGCCGCCAACGCTTCCTCGACCGATGGCCGGCCGGGCAGCCCCTGCAGCCGCTCCTCAAGCAGCGGCTCGTCCGCGGGCTTCACCGGCGTGCCGGCGATCGTCTCGATGACCTCGAAGCCCTGGTTCATGCAATGCTTGATCAGCGGATAGCCGGCCAGCGCACCGATGGCATAGAGGCCCGGGACGTTCGTCTCGTAGGTCGTCGACAGCTCCGGAAAGCCCGTGCTGTCCTCCTTGGGAAACATGACCCCGCACGAGGCCAGGAAGTCCTTGGGCGGGATGGCGCCCAGTCTGGCGATGATCCGGTCGACCGGGACCTCCCGCTCTCCTTCCGGCACCTTCAGGACGATCTTGTTGCCTTCGATCCGGACGGGCTGTGCATTCCTGGCGACCGTAATGGCCTTGGCTGCTTCCGCTTTCTCGATGGCGGTCTGGTTGCCGAGCTTCGCCTTGGCGAACTCGTTGCCGCGATTGACGATCGTCACCTTGTTCTTGGCGGTCAGCGCGATGGCATTCTCGATGGCGGCGTCGCCGGCGCCGACCACGACGATGTTCTCCTCCTCGTAGGCGTCGGGGTCGTCCAGCTGGTACTGGACCCAGGGCTGGTCAGCGCCCGGCACGGCGAGCTTGCGGATGTTGCCCTGCACGCCGATCGCCAGAACGACATTCTCGGCCTCGATCGTCCCGCCCTGCTCCAGTTCGATCGTGAAGGCACCCCGGCGTCCCTTGATGGCACGCACCGGCGAGCCGTAGCGGATCTCGATATGCTGCTCGCCGAGCTGCCGGTCCCAGATCCCCAGGATCGTCTCGCGGGTGTTCGCCGCGAATTCCAGATCGGAGCGCAACGGCAGGATGTCCGGCGTCGCCATGACGAACTTGCCGCGCTGGTAGCGCTGGATCGTCTCGGCAAAGCGGGGCTCGCGCTCCAGCACGACATGGCTCACGCCCTTGGCCGCCGCGCGTGCACCAGCGCTCAGGCCCGCTGGGCCCGAGCCGATGATGGCGACCTTGATCGGACCTGTCACTGCTACCTGTCCTTCGACATCACGATGTCGTTCTATTCTAGTTTCACGAACGAAGCCGGCGAACGGAGTTCACTGCGTTGAAAGACCCTTGAGCCGGACGATGCCAGCCTGGTGCCGGGCGGGCCGGTAGCGCTCGTCCTGCTCCACGGCCTCGTAGAGCTGATCCATCACTTCCTGGTTGGCCGCGAACTCCTGCTCCGAGATCCACTCCTCCTGGCGCATCGCGGCCAGGATGGCGCCGATCGCCATGGTGGTCTGCTCGGCTGCCACGTAGTCGATCGTCTCGCCCCGCCTGCTCTCGGCCACCAGTTCGTTGAGGATGGCCCGGGCACTCTCGGGGCCGAACCGGAAGTCGGCGAACGTGTCGACGGCGCGGTCAGCCGTCGCTTTCAGCGCACGCGCCGCTTTTTCGAAGGCGGCATGGTCGGCCTGCGTGGCGCGGTGCAGTGCCTTGCCCTGCGCGGTGATCTGCTTGCCCAATGCCGGCGCCACGGCATTGGCGACGACCCGCACCATGATCAGGCTGGCATCGTTCAGGCGCACGACACCCGGCCCCAGGCCCAGGCTGTCGCGCTCCCGCCAGCTGCCGGCGCTCATCGGCTTGTGGCAGGCGTGGCAGTCGAAGAAGGTGAGCTCGGGGAACAGCGCGTCGCGGTTGCGCTTGGGGTCGAGCAGCGCGTCGAGCGTGGCAGACAATGCCATGGCCTGCCCTACCGACCAGGTCTGGATCCCGTTCGCCAGGCGCTTTCGCTGCTCGTAATCGTCATCCACGGTGAAGTGGGCCGGCTCGATGGCCGTGAAGGTGTCGAGTTCGAACGAGAGCCTCGGATGGCCGGCCCCCATGATCCGGTGGGTCACGAGCTTGGTCGGGTCGCCCAGATGGCAAGACAGGCAGAGCTTCGCACGCGCCTTGGGATCCTCGGTCGGGTAGAGCCCGGCTGCGACGTTGCGAGCATGACTGGTGGCATTGTCGTTGATCTTGTGGATGCCGATCCAGCCGGACGCACCTCCATGGCAGCTCTCGCAACCCACCCCGTCGGAAAGCTGGAACTGTTCGCCGCGACGTTCTGGCGGAACATTGTCGGCATGGCAGTCCAGGCAGATCGCGGCCTCCTTTGGATCGCCGATCCCCAGGTTCGCTGCGATCCTCTTCGAGAGGTCGTTGCCGAGCACCTCGTAAGCGACCGCATGCTTGTCACGGCTCTGCCAGATCGCCAGCTCGTTCTGCTGCACCACCCCGCCCTCGACCGGCACCGCCGCCCCATGACAGGTCGACGAAGCGCAGGAAGCGACGCCCAGATGCGTGGCGTGGTCGTACTGAGGCACCACCGTTTCCACAGCCTGCGCGGCCAAGGATGACGATGCGAGCATCCCGAAGACCATGCCCAGGCGGATTGCTCCTCTCATTCTCGCCTCCTCCCCCCGGTGAACACCGGCCTGCCGCCCAGTAACGTGATCCAGGAAACTGACAGCCCTATACGGCCACGACATATCGGGTAGCCAAGTGGCGCCAGCGCGAACATCGATGCGTGCAATGATACTGCAGCTGATCTTGCCCGGCCGATGTCGTTTGGGGAAGTGCTACCTGTTGCCCGCCGCGCGGCAGTACCGCTCTTGCCATGACCTGCTCCCCAGGCGTCACTGCGCTGCCGACGCGCCGGCCGGACGCTTCTCGATCAGATCGATCATCATCACGGCCTGTCGAACGCTCCCAGGGGCCGCCGATGCCAGCGCATCCTGCAAGACCTTCTGGTACTCCGCGATCGGCTCGGACAACGGACGCAGTCCTTCGTAGAGCGGATTGTCAGCCACGGTCGCCATGATGTGGATCGGCACGAACGGTGCGCTGATCCTGAGGTCGCGTACCCCCGGCTTGCGGTCTTTCTCCTCCACGCCGATCTGGATGCTGCCGCCAGGAGGAAGCTGGTTCGCGCTGGCCAGCTTCTCCGGCAGCACGTGCAGCACTTGGCCATCATCACCAAACAGGTCGACGAACAGGAAGCCGCCAGCGTCCGGCGGCAGCGAGGCCGTGATCACCAGCATCTCCTGGTCGGCGTAAACGGCGTCCGGACGGTTCAGCGAGATCAAGGGAGGCTCGCCGCCGATGGCCGGCAGTTCCGCGACGGCCGCCACGGCAAGGCAGCCAGGAGCCGGGCGCACTTCCAGGTCGGATTCGACCTGTTCAACCCCTTCCACGGCCTGCACGGCCGAGATCAGGGTCTGCACGCTGGCCTGGTCCGGCGCCGTTCCCTGCAGCGTCACCCTGCCCTCGCTGCCAATGTCCGCTGCAGCGTTCGCACAGGCGACCTCGTCCATGGCAGCCACCACGGCCTGGGGATCCGGCGCCGCTTCCGGCTCCTCGACCGGTGCCTGCGCCTGCTCGGTCGTGGGCTCGTCGGGAGGCATCACCGTGGCGGGCGGGACGATCGGTGCTGCCGGCACCGCCGGCGGCTCGGCAGCTGGCGCCGCGGTCTCGGCAGGCGGCTCGGCTGTCGGTGCAGTCGCCGTCATCGTGGTGGCGGGCGGCTCCTCGACCTGCGCCGGAGGCACGGAAGCCTCCGGCACTGTCCCGGATGCCTGCGTCTGCGGAGTCGGCTGCACTTCAGGCTGTGGCTGCACCTCGGGCTGTGCCAGATCCTGCGGCTGGGCCGGCTCGGGTGCCTGAACTGGAGGAGCTTCCGCCACGTCGTCGGCCGGTCGGTCCGTCAACAACCATCCGAGCCCAGCGACTAACAGCAGTACGATCGCGGCGATCGCGATGGCGGCTTTCGTCTTCATCGTCGGTCCCTTCGTGGCAGGCGCCATGTCCTGGGCTCGTGTCACCGCGCCTGGCCCGGCCGGCGCTGTCGCCGGGGACGCGGGAACACCGGGCGAAGCGCCGGGAGGCATGGGGCCGGGCGCCGTGGCGGCGGGCGCCGGTGTCGGATGTACCGGCAGGTCGGCTTTCACCGGTGCCGGCGTGTTGGAGATGTCGGCAAGGGCCTCGACGACCTCGGCGGCGGAGGCCGGCCGGTCGGCGGGCTTCTTGGAAAGGAGCCGAGCGACGACCGCGTCCAGGGTCGGCAGCACGTCCGGGACCGCCTCGGCGATCGGCTTCGGCTGGTCCAGGAGGATGGCCCGGTACAGGCCCTCCCGGCTCGACGCGTCGAACGGCTTGGTGCCGGTCAGCATCTGGTAGAGCGTGACGCCCAGGCCATAGAGGTCGGTGCGAGCGTCGACGTCGATGCCTTCGAGCTGCTCGGGCGCCATGTACCAGGGCGTGCCGATCAATTGGCCGTGAACTGTCCGCCCGGGCTGGCCGGCCTGGAAGCGCTTGGCTGCACCGAAGTCGGTGAGATAGCCACGGCCGGTCTTGCGGTCGATCAGCACGTTCGAAGGCTTCACGTCCCGGTGGATGATGCCAGCGCCATGGGCCGCATCGAGGGCGCGTGCGATGTCCAGGCCCAGCCGCACGACATCGGCGCTTGGCAGCCGGCCCTGCATTTCCAGCATTTCCTCAAGGGTACGTCCGTCGACCCGCTCCATGACGATGAACGGAACGCCCGTCGACGCATCGACGTCCACGTCCACCACGCTCACGATGTTCGGGTGCGAGAGAACGTTGGCGGCGCGCGCATCGTCGAGGAAACGCGCCTCGATCGCTGGATCGCTGCGGGCTTCCGCCTGGAGGATCTTGATGGCTACCCGTCGTTCCAGGACCGGATGGCGAGCGGCGAAGACCTGGGCCATCGCACCCTCGCCGAGGAGCTCCTCGAGAACATATCGGCCGATCCGGTCACCAGGCTGCATCACACACCGTACCAAAGGAACCATGCGAACCGGACTGACGAAGCCGACGCGGATCGCCTGGTCTTGCGCGACCGGGGCTCATCGAGCCGCCCCGGTCGCGCCCTGGCCCGTTTCTGCCGCTTCGCCAAAGTCGACGATGATAAATGTCACATTGTCGGGCGCACCGCCGTCGGCGGCGGCGGCCATCAGGGCATCGGCCGCTTCCTCCGCGCTCGGGATGGAAGCGAGTTCCGCCAGGAGCTTGCTTTCAACGACCCCGTGCAGGCCGTCGCTGGAGAGCAGCAGCCGGTCGCCGGCATGCACGTCGTCCTGGCACCACTCGACATCCAGGGTAGGCGCCACACCCACGGCACGGGTGATCTGGCTCGCCAGGGGATGGTGCCGCGCGGCGGCCTCGGTCACGATGCCAAGGTCCACCAGTTCCTGGACGACGCTATGGTCGTGGTTCAGCGGCTTGAGCACGCCGTTGCGCAGCCGCATGGCACGACTGTCGCCCGCCCATGCCACATGGACCGTCTCGTCGGCGATCGTCGCCAGCACCACCGTGCTGCCGCACAGCTCCGTCCGGCTGGCCGCCCGGATCGTCGCGTTCACCTCGTTGAGCGTCGCATCGATCGCCCGGATCCGCTCTGCCGGCTCGTCGGGCAGTTCCATGTCGGCCAAGCGCTCGGCGATCAGCCCGGACGCGAAGTCGCCCCGCGAAAGACCGCCCATGCCGTCGGCCACGGCGAACAGTGGCGGCGCCATGCGCACGACTGCCCGATCCTCGTTCAATGTTCGAATCAGGCCCGGTGACGTGCGGATCACCGTGCGGGTCGCCAGTTCGCCAGTAGTCATGGCCGACGATACTCTATAGAGGATAGTAGAGCGTCACACGCTCACGATCTTGTTGTCAATCTTCTGATTCATGTGGTTCAATCGCCGCATTGAATACCTGATTCGCCACGCAGGCGTCAAATCAATGCCGCGCCCGGATTCCCTGACCATTATGCACATGGCCCACTATCCAGTAGAAGATGTATGTCGTCTAGAGGTGATATCACAGTCGGCAGTAGTGGGCGGGCCGACCTTGCATCCTGGCCATGCGCCGACTTCCCATCGTCATGAACCGCCGGCCTGCGGAGCCACGCATGAACGTGACCGAACCCACTCCAGCTCTTCCGCCAAGGCCGGCAGCCATGCCGGCACCCGGCCCCGCCGTTGGTCATGGCGATGCGCGGGCGTTGCGGCTCTGCGGTGACGTCGGCGGATGGCTCCCCGCGATCAGGAACTGTCGATGAGGGCCGGCGGAGAGGCTTCGCCCGGTGCGGTGGGTGGGCCGAAATCGTACGGCAGCAGCTGGCGGCCGGCCACGAGCGACCTGCTCTCGGCACTGACGGTCCTGGCCGGGGCCGCCTTGCTGTTCGCGCTCGTGGTCATGGCGCGCGCGCATGGCTGGTTCGAGCGGCTGGAACTGCTGGGCCACGACCTGATGGTCAATGCCTACGCTTCGGCGCAGGCGGTCCCGGATCCTGGCATCGTAGTGGTCGGCATCACCGAGGCCGACCGCCGGGCGTATGGCGGCGTCCCGACCGACGGCGTGGTCGCCACCGCGTTGGAGGCGATTCTTGCCGGCGAACCGGCCGCCGTGGGCATCGACCTGTTCCGCGGCGACATGCCGGTGGGGCCTCTGGGGACCTGCAGCGATCCCGCGGGCTTCGAGCGGCTGTCCGGCCTGCTCGGCACCGACCCGCGCCTCTACATGATCCTGGACGTCGACATGTTCGCCTCCACGGAAGCCGTCCGGCAAAGTCCGCTGGCGCCGATGCTGGAGGGTTACCCGCGTCTGGCCTCGGCCGAGATGGTCAGCGACGAGGCGGACCGCGTGCTTCGCCGTGGCCTGCTCACCTATGTCCTGGACGACGAGCTCATGCTCTGGTCGATTGGCGCACGGGTAGCACTGGCCACCCTGGAACGTGACGGTCTGCAGCCGCTCCAGACCGAGGACGGCACCCTCGTCCTGGGCGGCCACCACATGCCGCCCCTGGGCTCGAACGACGGTCCCTACGTGGATCTGGACGCTGCCGGCTACCAGCGCCTGCTGAGCTGGCCCGCACGGCAGCTCCCGGTGTTCGCCATGGGGGATGTCGTCGAGGGACGGGTCGACCCGGAGGAGTTCACGGGCAAGACCGTCCTGATCGGCCCGATGGCGCGCTCGTCCAAGGACTATTTCACCGGCGTCCTCTTCGAAGGGAACGAGGAGACGACCGACCGGATGCTCCCCAAGCGGAGCATCTACGGAGTCGAGGTGCATGCCCAGCTGGCTGCGCAGATGCTGCTCGAGGCCCGCGGGCAGATCCCCGTGCTCCGCACCTTGGCCTCCTCCTCGACGCTCGCCCTGCTGGCCCTGGCGGCCACGGGCGGCATGCTCGCAGGCGCCCTGACCCGCCGGCCGGTCACGTCCATGCTGGTCGTGACGTCGGGCGCCCTCGCCATCCCGGCGGCGGCCTGGGTTGCCATGGGTGCCGGCCTTTGGGTGTCCTGGGTCCCCCACATGGTCTGCTGGGTCCTGGCGGCCGGCCTGGGCTTTCTGTCCGTCGCATGGCGCGAGACCCGCAAGCGCGAGGCGATCTCGGGATTGTTCCGGACCTACCTGCCACCGGCCGTCGCGGACCAGCTCTGGGCGGAGCGTGACGAACTGGTGGATGGCGGTCGGCCGGTCCCCCGTACCCTGCCGGCGACCGTGCTGTTCTCGGACATCCGCGGCTTCACGGGGATCACGGAAACGCTCCAGCCACGCGACCTGTTCGCCTGGCTGGAGCGCTTCCACGGCCGGATGACCGATCTGGTCGCGGCGCATGGCGGCATTGTCGCCGACTTCATGGGCGACGGCATGATGGCGGTATTCGGCGCTCCCATTCCTCGTACCGCGCCCGCCGAGATCGAGCAGGATGCGCTGGCGGCCTGTCGCGCTGCGCTTGCCATCGCGCAGGCCTTGCCGGTCCTGGGAAAGGAGCTTCAGGCGCAGGGCCTGCCGATCGTCAGGATCCGGATCGGCATCCATACCGGCGACGTGATGGCCGGCGCCATCGGCGGGCGCGACCGCCTGCAGTACGCGCTGCTCGGGGACACGACCAATATCGCCGCCCGACTGGAGCAGGTGAAGCTGCCGGGCCTGCCGGGTGACGACGATCACTGCCGGATCCTCATTTCTGCGGATACATATCGGCTAGTTCAAGGGCAGTTCACGGCGGAGCCGATCAGCTTGCCGGAACCGCTCAAAGGCAAGACCAGGCCGGTGGACGTTCTGCGGCTGCTCGGCCCGACGATTGGAAGGGGAACATCATGACCATGTCACGTCGCCATCTGCTATATTCGATGGCAGGCAGCTTGTCCGTTCTCGCCGGTGCGGCGGCTGCCGAGGAGCTGAGGCTGTTCCAGCCGCGCACGGCCGGTAGGCCGGCCCGGACCGAGACGGGCGGGACACGCGGCATTTCCAGCGCGCCCGTGGCAGTTCTTCTGCCGCCCGGGACGGCCTTCTCGGCTGAACCATCCCCGGTCATTCCCTGGTTCCTGAGCCGCGCCTTTGCCGGGCGGGTCGAAGTCAGCCTTACGCCAACCAACGGCGATGCCCCGGTCCTGCGTGAAGTCATCCGCCGCGGCGTGAAGCCCGGCATCTATCGCCTGGGGCTCGCGGATTCGGGCAAGAGCCTCACGCCCGGGCTGGACCACATCGTGAAGGTGACGCTGGTTCGCGACCCGAGCGACCGCAGCCAGGACGTCGTCTCGACTGGCACCGTCCAGTATGCTCCGCACCAACCGTTTGCCGACGCACGGGCGGCGGGCGCTGCCGGTTACTGGCTGGACGCGCTGGCCCTGGCCGATCCCGAGACCTATGCCGACCTGCTCGACGAGGTCGAACTGTCGGCGGCGGCCTCCTGGCTTCGCGCACGCCAGAGCTGACCGGCGGCAAGATCACGGCCGGCCGGTTTTCCTGCCGGTCTGGGCCGATCACGCAGGGAAGTTGCGACCACCCCGGAACAAGTTGCAAGCTCGGCACTTAGCCTAGGGCAAGAGCGGGTGAAGGCTTGGAACGCGTATGCTCATTCTGGTTGTCGAGGACGAGCCTCTCGTCGCATTCGCGATGGAGTGGACGCTCAAGTCCGCGGGCCACCAGGTCATGGGGCCGGCCGATTCGGTCGATGACGCTATCGCCCTGTGCCGGCACAGCCGGCCTGATCTGGCCCTGATCGATCTGAACCTGCGCGATGGCGGCGATGGTGTGGAGGTCGCGCGCTACCTGCAGGGGCGTCACGAGATCCCGGCGCTGTTCCTGAGCGCGCAGGTCGCCCATGCACGTGCCAATCGCCACCTGGCCTGCGGGCTCGTGCGCAAACCCTATGACAGCGCGCTGCTCCCGCAGATCGTGGAGTTCGTGTCAAAGGTGGCACGGGACAAGTGGCCGGCAGCGGTGCCGCATGGCATGGAGATCTTCAGCACCTGCAACGGCTGAGCCATCATCGCGCCTGCTCTCTGGCCGCTCGCTGACGCGCAGGATGGAGCACCGCGACCGGACGCGCTTCGTCAGGACCGTACCACCAGGCAGTCATGGCCTTGGCGTTTGATGGCCTTGCAGGCAGACTTCGCCTTTGACTGGTCGTAGCCCAGCAGGCGCGCAAGGAAGATTTTCTTGCCCTTGCTTGACGACGCGATCACCGTCGGCTTGCCGCGCAACTTCTTGCCGACCTCGCTTGCCACCTTGCGCACATGGCGGCGCGCGGCCTTCTCGGTCGAGTAGCCGCCCACCTGCACCGCATAGCGGGCGCCCTTGGTCTTGGCTGCGACCTTGCTGTCGGCCCCATCGTCCGCGGCTGTCGCCTTCGCATCGCCCTGGACGGTCTCGGTGCGGGTGACCCGCCCCTTGGCCTTGGCCGCCGAAGCCACCAGCACGGGCTTGGCAACCGTGGCCGCCCGGTTCGCCGACGCGATTCCCAACTCCGGCATGGCACGTGCGATCTGCACCGACGCGAACCCATCGTCCAGCAGCCGCATCACCTGCCGGTCACGAGCCCGGGCGGTCTTACCTCCCAGTACCACCGCAATCAGCCGTCGCCCGCCGCGTACGGAAGAGGCGACCAGGTTATAGCCGGAAGCATTGATGTAGCCGGTCTTCAGGCCATCCGTGCCGGGATAGCGGCCAAGCAGCCAGTTGTGATTGCGGATGGTGCGACCGGCATACTTGAACTCGGCGCGGGAAAAATAGGGGTAGTACTCCGGGAAGTCGTCGATCAGCCGCTGGGCCAGGGTCGCCATGTCCCGTGCGGTCGTGACCTGTTCCGCATCGGGAAGGCCCGAGGCATTCTTGAACCTCGACTTCTTCATGCCGAGCAGGCGCGCCTTCTCCGTCATCTGCCGAGCGAACGCGTCCTCGCTGCCGGCCAGGCCCTCGGCCACCACGCTCGCCGCGTCGTTCGCCGACTTGGTCAAGAGCGCCATCACCGCATTGTCCAGCGTGATCGAGGTCCCCGAGCGCAATCCCAACTTCGACGGTGGCCGCGCCGCGGCGCGAGCCGACACCGGGAGCTTGGTATCCAGGGTCACCTTGCCCGCCCGGACCGCCTCGAACGCGAGATAGACGGTCATCATCTTGGTTAGCGAGGCGGGATGGCGGAGACTGTTCTGCTCCTCGCCGACAAGAACGTCGCCGCTGGCATGATCGACGACAACAGCCGCATAGCGCTGTCCCGCGTCCCTTCCTGCCTCAGCCTGTCCGGCCATCAAGAGGCCCATGACGAGGGGCAGGATCAAGGGAAGAAGACGCCTGCAAGCGGTCGACCAAGCCATCCCGTTGTCCACCCCCGTGCACAATCCAGCCGACTGGCCAGCGGCAGGCC
Source organism: Geminicoccus sp. (assembly GCF_036263595.1). Taxonomy (NCBI): domain Bacteria; kingdom Pseudomonadati; phylum Pseudomonadota; class Alphaproteobacteria; order Geminicoccales; family Geminicoccaceae; genus Geminicoccus; species Geminicoccus sp. Next base: position 25,957 of record NZ_DATAGQ010000098.1, read on the forward strand.
GCTCGACGAGCTTGGCCTGCCGTTCCAGCCGGCGGGAACCTGCGTGTCACACCGTACCTGCTGCACGACTAGACACGACCAGGGGTAGAAATCAACGGCTCCGTAAATCGTGAAGTATTATTCTGCCGGAGCGAGGAATCGACGATACACCCAGCCTGAGCGCTCACCGGTACGCGGTATCCGGTACCAGCCTTTGTCCTCCGCATCCGGGGTCACGATCGCGCCGGGTTCCAGCGATCCGATGATGCCGAACGAGTTGCCCGGGCCGCCACGCATGTTCACGGAGGTCGTCACCCGGAAGCGTGGCGCCTCCGCATCGGGCGCATCCTGTGGCTGCTCGTCCCTCGAAGCCGTCTGGACCGGTGGCGTAGCCGGTTCGGCAGTCTGGCTCTCTTCGGGTGCTGGCGCAGGCGGGGTCGTAATGCGTGGCGACGGGACAGGCTCCGCGGGTGCCGTCGGCGGCGCGGCGTCCGCCGTCTCAGCGGGTGCCGGCGCGACCGGCGCAGGCGCGTCGGAAGAACCTGCAGGCGGCTCTACTTGTGGTTGTGTCGCCGGTTCTTCAGGTGCTGCGGTCGGCTCGACCTGCCGGGCAGCGCTCAAGGCATCGTCGAGAGCAGCCTGGGCCCGTTCCTGGGCGGCCTGGGTCCGAGCCACGGCCGCCTGGACGGAATCCGGGGCGGCACCTTCGGCGGCCTGCGGAACGGCGAGGTCGGCCGGCGCAGCGACCTGTGGCGCCGGCGCGGCGTTGGCGGGCTCTCCTTCGAGCGTGGCCAGGGCCGCGATGGCGGCCGGATTGTCCGGCTGGAGGGTCAGGACGCGACGGAAGTCGGCCGCGGCCTCGGCGTTGGCCCCCATCTCGACCAGCAGCGCGCCGCGATACTGCAGGGCTTCCAGATAGTTCGGATCGACCTCGAGCGCGCGGTCGTAGTCCTGCTTGGCAGCCGCCCGGTTGCCTCGGTTGGCACTGGCAAGGCCACGGGTCACATAGGCGAAGCGGAGATTGCGCACGGTGGTCGGGTCGCCAGGCTTGAGGTCCTGGGCACGCAGATAGTCCGCGATGGCCGCATCAAAGTTGCCGAGTTGCGAGTAGGCCACGCCACGATTGTTGAGCGTGACCGCCAGGGCATCCCGGTCCAGCCGCCCGTCGTCGATGGCGCGCCCGAACGCCGTGGCCGCTTCCTGGAACTGGCCCGCCCGATAGGCCTGATACCCGACCCGAAGGTCATCGGGCATCTGGGCCTGGGCCTGCGTACCCGTGCAGGCCAGCAACCCGGCAACGATCGCCGCCGCCCAACGCATTCGCATGCGGTCCTCCAGTTTCTCGTGCCACCGGGCTCTCGAAGGCAGGTTCGTCATTCCTGCTTCCCCTGCGACTTCCGCTCCGAGAAGCGCGCCCGCAGGGTCTGCGCGTGGCCTGGACGGACGGACTGTGGTGCGCGCGTCACCGCCAGCGCATCCGCAGGTACATCCGCGGTGATGACGCTGCCAGCGCCGATCAGCGCGCCCGCGCCAATCCGCACGGGCGCCACCAGGGCCGTATTGGACCCGATGAACGCGCCCGCGCCGATCTCGGTGCGATGCTTCGCGAAGCCGTCATAGTTGCAGGTGATCGTGCCGGCACCGACATTCGCCTGGGCACCCACTGAGGCGTCCCCGATATAGCTGAGATGGTTGACCTTCGCACCCGGCTCCAGCTGGGCGTTCTTGGTCTCGACGAAATTGCCGACCTTGGCACCAATGCCGATCCGGCTGCCGGGCCGAATCCGGGCGAACGGCCCGATGTCCGCCGTCTCGCCAACCGTGCAGTCAGCAAGGTGGCTGAAGGCCTGCACGTGCGCATTGGCGCCGATCCGCACCTTCGGCCCGACCACGACATAAGGCTCGATGATCGCCCCCGGCTCGATCATGGTGTCGGCCGACAGATGCACCGTCTCTGGCGAGGTCATCACCACGCCGGCCTCCAGTGCCGCCAGCCGCAGGCGCTCCTGCAGCAGCCGGTAGGCCTCGGCCAGCTGCACCTGGCTGTTGATCCCCACGCCGTCCTGCCAGGGCCCCTCGGTCGCAACGCAAGCCCAGCCGCGCGCACGGGCCAGCTCGACGATGTCGGTCAGGTAGTACTCGTTCTTCTCCGGCCGGTGCGGCACGGCCGCCAGCAGTTCCGGCAGGCGCGCGCCGTCCATGACCATGACGCCGGCATTGCACAGGCCCGTGCGCTTCAGCTCCGCATCGGCATGGCGCTCCTCGACGATCGCGACCAGCTGGCCATCCCGCTCCAAAAAGCGGCCATAGCCGGTCCGGTCGGGCGGGTTCATGCCGAGCACCGCCACGGCCGCGTCGTTCTGCCGGCGCGCGTCCAGCAAGGCGCGGAGCGTTTCCGCCCGGATCAGCGGCGTGTCGCCGTAAAGGACCAGCACCTCGCCCTCGGCGGGCAGGTCAGCGACGGCGACCTGGACGGCATGCCCGGTGCCCAGCTGCGGCTCCTGGATCGCGACGGACAGCGGAAGGCCACCGGCCCGCGCCGATCCGGCCACCTCGTCCATGCCCCTGGCCAGCACCAGCACCACCCGCGACGGCTGGAGTTCGCCGGCCACGGCCAGCACATGGTCCAGGAGGGTACGTCCGGCCAGCGGATGCAGCACCTTCGCCCGGCCGTTCTTCATCCGCGTGCCCTTGCCGGCGGCCAGGACCAGTACGTGCAGCGGTTTGGTCATCGATCTCCGTTTCTCGCAAGCGCGGCCGGCCGTGACCCCGTCGGAACCGGATCTGCCGCCATCGGATGAGCGGCCGCACACCTCGACAAGCTCTGTCGCGCACCAGCGCGATCCGCCGCAGTGTAGCGACTCCGCTTGACCGGACAATCCTGGCACCTCTTCCTGCGCCCCGGCATCGCACGTCGCTGCCTTGCGCGCCGGGCGCAGCGGCAAGCTCCAGGAGACCCCAGACTTGGCCACGAACCCTTCGCTGCGCGCTGTTCTGTTCGACCTGGACGGTACCCTGGTCGAGACGGCCCCCGACCTTCATGGCACCCTGGTCGAGGTCATGGCCGGGCTGGGGGTGACGGCTCCGAGCCTGCCGGCGTTGCGCACCATGATCGGCGACGGTGCGCGCGTCCTGATCCGCCGCGCCCTCGATGCCGCCGGCCATCCGAACGATCCGGAGCTCCTGGATCGCCTGTTCCACCAGTTCCTGGCGCATTACACGGCCCATCCCTGCCGGCAGAGCTTCGCCTATGAAGGCGTCGTGCCGACACTGGAGGCGCTGGTCGAACGGGGCCTCCCGCTGGGTGTGTGCACGAACAAGCCCTATGCGCCGACGATCGGCCTCCTCAAGGCCCTGGACCTCTCCCGCTTCTTCGGCTCGGTAGTGGGCGGTGACAGCCTGCCGATCCGCAAGCCGGATCCGGAACATGCGCTGGCCACCCTGCGACCGCTGGCCGTGGCACCCGAGGAAGCGATCTTCGTGGGCGACAGCACCAACGACGTGCTCACCGCCCGCGCCGCCGGCATGAAGGTGATCGTGGTCAGCTTCGGCTACACGAACGTTCCGCCACGCGAGCTTGGCGCGGACCTGGTGATCGACCACTTCGGCGAACTGGTGGCAGCCATCGACCGGCTCACAGCCTGACCGGACCGGCTGCCCTTCCCCATTGGGCACATGCACGGCTTGACATCCCCACCACGTCGGTGCCACCACCCGCGTCGTCGGGCGCTTAGCTCAGCGGTAGAGCACTACCTTCACACGGTAGGGGTCACAGGTTCGATCCCTGTAGCGCCCACCATGCACCTCCGACATCTCCGATCGCTGCGATCCGCGCACGTCAGGCGCGCAAGCGCCCGGTCCATCCCGGCGCCCGATGTCGACCGGCAACACCGGATTTGCCGGTCAGCTTGAAAAAATGCCGCTGCAGGCATGTCGGCAGGCCGCCCATCAAGTAGGCACTGAACAATCCGGGACCGCGGGAGGTCCCGGTGCGGAGCTTTCTGCCCGCCCAGCGCCACCATTGCCGGCACCAGCCACTGCTCCTGGAATCGATCCGGTCGCCCTCATCCTTCGGCAGACATCGTCGAACTTTTTCGTTAACGTAGCAGAATATTTTTAGGTCAGAGGGTGCATTGAATGAGGATGAACAGCAGCGCAGGCGGTTTCATGCTTCGGGCCACCGCCGTGACCCTCGCGATCTTGTTCTCCGGCAGTAATGCCGCGCATGCCGATGATGCGACCATCTGTGGAACCGCGATCACGGCACCCGACCATCGGCTGGTCGAAGTCATCGGAGCCTGCAACCGGGTGATCCCGATTGCGAAGACGGTCCGAGACTCGGCGTTGTTCTATCGCTATCGGGCCTGGGCCTTGAGCCACAAGGGCGAGATGGCAGAGGCTATTGTCGACTTCGACCGGGCCCTGGCGATCAACCCCGACGATACCTGGTCGCTGCAGGGACGCGCCCAGGCTCATCGGGCGCTCGGCCATTTCGACGAAGCGCGCGACGACTATCTGCGTCTCGAATGGCTCTATCCGGACACGCGCTGGCGCGTGGCCCTGGAAGAGTTGGGCCTGCCGGTGGAGCCGACCATGGCCGAGGTCGCTGCCCGGCCGCCCGTGGTGGCGCCCGCGGTCGTCCGGCAGGCAGAGACACCGTCCGTGACACCGGTCTCCGCCACGGCGTGGCGTCCCGAGGCTGAATCTCCCGACTCGCGCCGGCTGAAGATGCTGGAGGACGAAAACCTCAGGCTCAAGAACCTGCTCGCCGAGGCCATGCTCGAGGTTGCCAAGCTGCGCGAGACACTCGCCGGGATGTGATGGCCGTTGGCTGATGGCCCGGATCGGCCATCGCCTGATGTTGGCGGAAGCCAGGCATCCCGAACGATGACCGGCTACGATGCACCCCTTCACGGGCGGGCGGGGAGGCCTGCGCCGTCCTCGTCGTCCCCATCGCCCGGCAGCAAGGCCGGACAGCCACCGGCAGATACGAAGCTCCAATCCTGCGTGCTGGCAAACCGGCCCCGACCTTCCTACATGAGGCATCGCGCACATGAGCGCGAGCGAGGAACGACGGTCGATGAACGTGGTGTTGCGCAAGACGCTGGGGTTCGTGCTGCTGGCCGCGACGCTGGGCGTGGCGAGCTGCCAGGCTGCTTTCTTCCATGCGTTCTGACGGTCGATCGGGTCCGGACATCCTGGGTGGCCGGACGGCTCCCGAGCGGTGGGTCCCGGAGATACGGTCCAAGCTTGAGGGGCGATTTGAAGGCCTGATCCTCTATCTGTTCGCCATCCTGCCGATGCTGATGGGACTGATCGCGCTTGGCCGCGGCCGAACGGACATGCTGATCGCCGACGTCGTGTCGGCAGCCCTCATCGTCTTCGGCGCGAGCAGCATCCGTGCCGGCCGTAAGGCCGAGCGTGCGTTCAAGGCGCGCCGCGTCGCCAAGGCGCCGACTCTGCCGCGCAAGGCGCTGGGTGCCGGCTGCCTGGGAGCGGCCGCCTTCCTGCTGGCGTTCGCCGGTGCGGGCCACAGCTTCATGGGCGGCCTTTCCTTCGGTATCGGGGCGGCGATCGCCACGCTCCTGATGTACGGCCTGGATCCGCGTGGCGAGAAGGCTGTCAGCCCTGATATCGACACCGACATGTTCCGCGCCGCCCTGGATGCGGCCGCAGCACGGATCGAGGAGCTCGACCAGACGCGGCGCCGGATCACGTCGCGGCCGCTCGCCGACCGGCTAGCCAGGGTCGTGCGGCGCGCCCGGGGCTTGGTCGAGACGATCGAGCGCCAGCCGGACACGTTCAACCGTGCTCGGAAGATGCTGAACCTGTATCTCGACGAGACGCTCACGGTTGCGCGCAAGCTGGCCGCATCCGGGCTGAATGGCGCCGATCCGGCCATCGAGGGCAAGTTCACCGAGGCGCTCGACGCCATGGAGAACGTCATGACCGAGCAGCAGCAGAAGCTGCTGGCGGCGGATGCCCTCGATCTGGACGTGCAACTCGAGGTGCTGACCCGCCGGCTGAAGAGCGAAGGCATCCATTGACCATCCGGGGTGGTGACACCTCCGTGCGTCCGGCCGGTTGTTCGGTCGGCGCGATCGCCATACGCCATTCTTGAAGGGAGGATCGCGATGACCGACCAGTACGGGTCGTTGCCGACGCAGGGCACAGCGACCGTGTCGCCCTCGGCGGGTGCACCGGCCCTCAACCCCCAGCAGAATCTGGGCGCGATGCCTCCCGCAGGCAGCACCTCGGCGGGCCTGACCGCCACCAGTGCCGAGATCGCCGCCTTCTCGCAGGTGGCCCCGGAGCAGAAGGAGCGCATCGAGCAACTGCTGCAGGAGATCGACCTTGCCGACAGCAACTCGATCGTCCTGTTCGGTGCCAGGGCGCAGGGGGAGCTCACCAACATCAGCGAGCAGATGCTGGAGGGCGTGCGCAACAAGGACACCGGCCCGGCCGGCGACGCCCTGTCGCGGATGCTGCTCACGCTGAAGGGCTTCGATACCGAGGACCTGAAGGAAGGGGCCAAGCGCGGCTGGATGGCCAAGCTGTTCGGCGCCACCGAGCCGATCCACAAGTTCGTGCAGAAGTACCAGGAAGTGCGCGGCCAGATCGAGACGATCGGCGACAGCCTGAACAAGCACAAGAACCTCCTGATGATCGACGTCGAGAAGCTCGACCGGCTCTACGACGCGACCTTGTCCTATTTCCATCAGCTGGGCCTCTACATTACGGCTGGCGACGAACTCCTGCGCAAGCTCGACGAGCAGGAGATCCCCTCCCTTGCCCGCGCGGCGGAGACCGCGGCGGACGTGCTGGCCGCCCAGCGGCTGCGCGACTTGCGCTCGGCCCGCGACGACCTGGAGCGGCGGGTCCACGACCTGAAGCTGACCCGCCAGGTGACCATGCAGGCCCTGCCCTCGATCCGGCTCGTGCAGGAGAACGACAAGGGCCTGATCAACAAGATCACGAGCACGCTCGCCAACACCATCCCGCTCTGGAAGACCCAGCTCGCCCAGGCGATCACGATCTATCGCTCCAGCGAGGCGGCGAAGACGCTCAAGGAGGCGACCGATCTCACCAACCAGCTGCTCGAGGCGAATGCGAAGAATCTGAAGGATGCCAACGCGATGGTCCGCCAGCAGATCGAGCGTGGCGTGTTCGACATCGCGGTCGTGGAGCGGGCGAACCGCGCCCTGATCGACACCATCCAGGACAGCCTGCGCATCGCCGACGAGGGCAAGATCAAGCGGGCGGATGCGGAAAAGCGCCTCTATGCCTGCGAGGAGGAGCTCAAGCAGGTGTTGCGCGCAGCCTCGGCCGTGCGCACGACCGGCAGCCCTCCCCGCCCAGGCATGGGAAGGGGCTGAGCAATGTCGCTGTGGGACCGGCTCACCGGTGAGTTCATCGACGTCATCGAGTGGAAGGACGACAGCTCCGACACGCTGGTCTGGCGTTTCGAGCGCTGGCAGGACGCGATCAAGCAGGGTGCCAAGCTGACCGTCCGGGAAGGGCAGGTCGCGATCTTCGTTAGCGAGGGCCAGATCGCCGACGTGTTCCCGCCCGGGCTCTACCAGCTGGAGACCCGCAACCTCCCGGTGATGACCACCATCCAGCACTGGGACCACGGCTTCAACTCGCCCTTCAAGGCGGAAGTCTACTTCGTCTCGACCAGGCGCTTCACCGACCTGAAGTGGGGGACCAAGAACCCCATCACCCTGCGCGATCCCGAGTTCGGCCCGGTGCGGCTGCGCGCGTTCGGCTCCTATACGATCAGGGTCGCGGATGCGCCCCTCTTCCTGCGCGAGTTGGTTGGCACTGACGGCCATTTCACGACCGACGAGATCAGCAACCAGCTGCGCAACATGATCGTGTCGAAGATGAGCGAAGCGCTTGCCACCAGCGGCGTGCCGGTTCTCGACCTGGCGGCGAACTACGAGAAGCTCGGCACGTTCGTCACCGAGCGCACCGCACCGCTGGTCCGCCAGTCCTACGGGATCGACCTGCTGCAGCTGCTGGTCGAGAACGTCTCACTGCCGCCCGCGGTGGAGGAGGCGCTGGACAAGCGCACCTCGATGGGCGTGATCGGCGACCTCGACCGCTACACGCGCTTTCAGGCAGCGGAGGCTTTGGGCCGGAGCGGGACCGACAGTGCGCTTGGCGCCGGTGTCGGTCTGGGGGCCGGCATGGCGATGGCCCAGCAGGTAGCGGGTGCCATGGCACCGTTCGGCGGCAAGCCGGCCGGTTCCACGCAGCCGGCGGCGGCCGGGCCGCCGCCACTACCCTCTGTGCCGCGTTTCCATGTCGCGGTCGACGGTGCGGCGCAGGGTCCATTCGGATCGGACGAGCTCCAGGATCTGGTCGCGAACGGGAAGCTCGGACGGGACACGATGGTCTGGACCCAGGGCATGCAGGACTGGGCCAGGGCTGGCGAGCAGCGTGCGCTGCAGGGTCTGTTCGCGAGCCTGCCGCCGCCGCTGCCGAAGGCCTGACATGGCCGGACCATGGGGCGAGCGTCCGGACGAGGACCGGATCAGCCGGATCGCGGCCGAGGCGCTGCGTCATGCCGAGCGGGCCTCGCCATCGCAAGGGCTGGCGCCCGGTCCCTCGGCTGACGCCGGCGAGCTTCGCTTCCCCTGCAGCCAGTGCGGCGCCTTCCTGACGTTCAAGCCCGGCACGAGCGTGATGGTCTGCGCGTTCTGCGGCCATGAGAACCGGATCGACGAGGTCCAGCCGCCGGGCACGCTGCGCGAACTGAACTACCATGCCTGGCTGGGCAAGCTTGCCGATCAGCGTGAAGTCGAGACGACCCGCACGGTCAAGTGCGATGCCTGCGCCGCCGAGTTCAGCTTCTCGGGTGACGAATTCAGCGGCCATTGCCCGTTCTGCGGCTCGGCCACCGTCACGGATACCGGGGTCAATCAGCACATCAAGCCCTCGGGCGTCCTGCCGTTCGGGATCGACCGCAAGGACGCGGAGGCGGCCTTCGACCGCTGGCTGGGCGGGCTCTGGTTCGCGCCATCCGACCTCAAGCACAGGTCGGAAAAGCGCGAGCGGCTGGTAGGGATGTACCTGCCGTACTGGACCTTCGACAGCGCCACCCGCTCGGTCTACCGCGGCCAGCGCGGCGACCAGTACACCACGATGGAGTGGGTGACGGTCTCCGACGACAAGGGCAACGTGCGCCGCGTCCAGCAGCCGGTCGTACGGATCCGCTGGTCGCTGGCAGCCGGGCAGGTGGCGCGGGACTTCGACGACGTGCTGGTGCCGGCCGCCGAAACCCTGCCGTCGGCGATGGTCGACCGGCTGGAGCCATGGGACCTGCAGGACCTCCGTTTCTATCGCCCGGAGTATCTCGCCGGCTTTCGGGCGCAGGCCTATGGCATCGACCTTACCGCCGGCTTCGACCGGGCCAAGGTCAGGATGGCGGCTGCCATCCGCCAGGACGTGGCCCGGGACATCGGCGGCGATGTCCAGCGGATCGACTTCGTGGACACGCAGCACGACGACGTCACCTTCAAGCACGTCCTCCTCCCGGTCTGGCTCGCCGCCTATCGCTATCGCGGTCAGCCCTACCGCTTTCTCGTCAACGCCCGGACGGGTCAGGTCCAGGGCGAGCGGCCCTGGTCCTGGATCAAGATCAGCCTGGCCGTCCTGCTAGGTCTGGCCTTGCTGATCATCCTCTACGTGCTGCTGGGCGAAGGCGGCTTCATCGAGCAGATGCTGCGCGGCATGCGCTGACCACGAGGCCCGGCACGCTGGAAGGGCTGGCACGCCACGTCGCGGGCGCTCCAGCTGCTTTCCCGCCCGTCGCCAGCTTCGCCCCCGCTGCCGACCCGTGGCAGGGTCTGCGCCAACTGCTGGCGGATCGGCCAGTCGCCGGCGTCATCCTCCAGCATGTCCGCCCATGACCATGTCTCGATCCCACCAGCGATCTGGACGGTTCTATCATTGCCGGCCTGGACGCGCCCTGCGGGTGGAGGTGCGGAAGCACAGAAGGCCATTTTTGACCGAGAACGCAGGGCACCTGCGGTGGACGGAACCGCCGTGGCCGATCATGCCAGTGCGCGTTTCTCC
>NZ_DATAGQ010000099.1:0-4345 GCF_036263595.1 Geminicoccus sp.
CAGACGACGATCGGGCCGCCCCCAAAGACAGCCACCCAACCCCAACAGATCAGGCAATCTCACTACCAAAACGCCGATCAAACCAAGCCAGCAGCTCACCGCCGCCGCCCAGCACCACCGCGCTTCGTGGGAGGGGTTCTAGTAGCAGAAGAAGCCCCGGTCAACACCCAAATGGCAGTTCCGATCGTCTCACTAGCGGAGACAGGTGACCGGCCCGCCCATGGCATCGACAGCTCGTTCTTCCACTTCCAGCTAGATAGGCAGCCTTCCGGCCCCCGCAAGAGATGAGAAAGAGAAAGACGGGGAAAACCCGGCGCCTGCGATTGACAGGGAAGAGCACGCTTCGCATGGTCGCGCACAGTTTCCGACAAGTTTTCCGGCCTGCATGCAACCATCGCGGCATCAGGCGCCGGATCGCCGCGGGCTATGGAAGCTTCGACGCATCGTCGGTGGCGCACAGGGGGGACAGGTTTGCGTTCAGGCAGAGACGGCCGGTCGTCCACTTCCTGGGTCGCGCTCGCGACGGCTGCCGGCGTGTCGTTCGCGGCCGGCTTCGGCCTTGCAGGTGCAGGTTTCTACATGCTGAGCGGCCAACGCGCTGACGTCACCGGGCCGATCGAGATTGCGCGCCCGCAGCCGCCGGCAGTCGCACCCCCAGCCCCTCTTCCGGCATTGGCGGCACCGACGCTGTTCGCCCAGCAGACCCTGCCTGCCGGTGATCGGCAGGATGGGCGAGTGGCAGCAGGCGATTTGGCCCCGCCGCAGGCATGGGCCCTTGCGGGGATGGCCCCGGTGGATCCCGACCATGCCGTGGCTGCGCCCGAGCAGCTCCTGCCACCCGACCATGCCGTGCAGGACATGGAAGTCGAGAAGGGCGACACGCTGATCGACATCATGCTGCGCGCCGGTGCCCTCGAAGTAGATGCCCATGCCGCGATCGCCTCCTTGAAAGGCGTCTACGATCCGCGCGACCTGCGGGCCGGCGCCCAGATCTCGATCGAGGTCGATGCTACCGCGGACGGCGAGATCCCGCCCCTGAAGGCGATCACCATCCCGGTGGCGTTCGCCCAGGAACTCAAGGTCGTCCGCAACCCGGACGGCAGCTTCGCGGCAGAGAAGGTCCAGCTGGAGCTGGCGCGGGAGGACGTGCTGGCGGCCGGCACCATCACCGGCAGCCTGTACGACAGCGCGCGCGCCACCGGCATGCCGGCCGAGACGATCATGCGCATTGTGAAGCTCCTATCCTGGGACGTCGATTTCCAGCGCGACCTGCAGGACGGCGACGTGTTCGAGGTGCTCTACGACCGCCTGAGCACGCCCGACGGGAGCGCCAGCCGCTACGATGACGTGAGCTTCGCGCGGCTGGTGACCGGCGGGCGGGACATCGCGCTCTACCGGTTCGACCACAAGGACGGCTCCCGGGGCTGGTTCGACAAGGACGGCCATTCGATCCGCAAGTCGCTCCTGCGCACGCCGATCGATGGGGCCCGCCTGAGCTCGCGTTTTGGCATGCGACGCCACCCGGTGCTGGGCTACTCGCGCATGCATAAGGGCGTCGACTTCGCCGCGTCGACCGGAACGCCGATCTATGCCGCAGGCGATGGCGTGATCGAGATCCGGTCCCGCCACCAGGGCTATGGCAACTATGTCAGGATCAAGCATAGCGGGGGCTATGCCACTGCCTACGGCCACATGCACCGCTTCGCCAAGCAGCTGAAGGTCGGCAGCAAGGTCAAGCAGGGCGAGGTCGTCGGCTATGTCGGATCGACCGGGCTCTCGACCGGACCGCACCTGCACTACGAGATCCTGCAGGACGGTGTGCAGATCAACCCGCTCTCGGTGAAGCAGGCGTTCGCCGAGGAGCTGGCCGGCTCTGAGCTGGCACGGTTCAAGGCCCAGCGGGCCAGGGTCGATGCGCTTCGCATGGAACTGGCCGCCCCCGAACAGGTCGCGCAGAAGCAGGGCTGAGGATCCAAGGAAAAGGGCCGCCCGGCATGTGCCGGACGGCCCTCCTGGTCGACCTGCGAGGAGGTCAGGCGGCCATCGCCAGACCGGCGGGCTCGATCGACAGCTCGCCGCCTTGCACGCCGACCTTCACCTGGTCCCCGTCGGTCACCTTGCCTTCCAGCACCGCCGTCGCCAGCGGGTCCTGCAGGTGACGCTGGATGGCGCGCTTGAGCGGCCGCGCACCATAGACCGGGTCGTAGCCGGCGTTGGCCAGCCAGTTCACCGCGTCCTCGCCGATCTCCAGCGTGATCCGCCGGTCGGCCAGGAGCTTTTCCAAGCGCTGCAGCTGGATCTTGACGATCCCGCCCATCTGCGCACGGCCCAGCCGGTTGAACAGGATGATCTCGTCCAGCCGGTTCAGGAACTCCGGGCGGAAGCTGGCGCGGACCACCGCCATCACCTGCTCCCTGGCGTCCTCGGCAGGCGCACCCTCCGGCAGGGCCGCAAGGTACTCCGAGCCGAGATTGCTGGTCAGCACGATGATGGTGTTGCGAAAGTCGACCGTCCGGCCCTGGCCGTCCGTCAGGCGGCCGTCGTCCAGCACCTGCAGCAGCACGTTGAAGACATCCGGATGGGCCTTCTCGACCTCGTCGAACAGGACCACCTGGTAAGGCCGCCGCCGCACCGCCTCGGTAAGCGCACCCCCCTCGTCATAGCCGACATAGCCCGGAGGAGCGCCGATCAGGCGGCTGACGCTGTGCTTTTCCATGTACTCCGACATGTCGATCCGGATCATGGCCTGCTCGTCGTCGAACAGGAACGAGGCCAGCGCCTTGCACAGCTCGGTCTTGCCCACGCCGGTGGGCCCCAGGAACAGGAAGCTGCCGATCGGCCGGCTCGGATCCTGCAGCCCTGCCCGTGCACGGCGAACCGACTTCGCGACCGCTTCCACCGCCGGATGCTGGCCGACCACACGCGTTTCCAGCTTCTGCTCCATCTGCAGCAGCTTCTCGCGCTCGCCCTCCAGCATCTTGTCGACCGGAATGCCCGTCCAGCGCGACACCACATGCGCGATGTCCTGCTCGGTGACTTCCTCGGCCACCAGCGGGCGGCTCTCGGCGGCCTGCGCCTCGGCCAGCTTCTTCTCGACGGCCGGGATGTCGCCATAGGCGAGCTTGCCGGCACGCTCGAAGTCACCCTTGCGCTGGGCGATCTGCAGCTCGTTGCGGAGCTGCTCCAGCTGCTCCTTCAGCTTGGTCGCCGACGCGAGCTTCTCCTTCTCGGCCTGCCAGCGCGAGGTGATCTCCGCCGAGCTCTTCTTGAGCCCATCCAGTTCCTTCTCGAGCTTGACCAGCCGGTCCTGGGACGCCTTGTCGGTCTCCTTCTGAAGGGCGGCCTTCTCGATCTCCAGCTGCAGGATGCGCCGGTCGAGCTCGTCCAGCTCCTCCGGCTTGCTGTCGATCGCCATGCGCTTGCGCGCCGCCGCCTCGTCGATCAGGTCGATCGCCTTGTCCGGCAGGAAGCGGTCGGTGATGTAGCGGTTCGACATGGTCGCCGCCGCCACGATGGCACCGTCGGTGATCCGCACGCCGTGATGGAGTTCGTACTTCTCCTTCAGGCCGCGCAGGATCGACACCGCGTCCTGGACGTCCGGCTCATTGACGAAGACCGGCTGGAAGCGCCGGGCCAGTGCTGCGTCCTTCTCGATATGCTTGCGGTACTCGTCGAGCGTCGTGGCACCGACGCAATGCAGCTCACCGCGCGCCAGGGCGGGCTTGAGCATGTTGGAAGCGTCCATCGACCCTTCCGCCTTGCCCGCACCGACCAGCGTGTGCAGCTCGTCGATGAACAGGATCGCGTCGCCCTCGCCGTGCGCCAGCTCGCTGAGCAGGCCCTTCAGCCGCTCCTCGAACTCGCCGCGGTACTTCGCACCGGCGACCATGGCGCCCAGATCGAGCGAGAGGAGCTTGCGGTCCTTCAGGCTTTCTGGAACATCGCCGTTGACGATGCGATTGGCCAAGCCCTCGGCGATCGCAGTCTTGCCCACGCCAGGCTCGCCGATCAGCACCGGGTTGTTCTTGGTCCGCCGCGAGAGCACCTGCACGACGCGGCGGATCTCCTCGTCCCGGCCGATCACCGGGTCGAGCTTGCCCTCGCGGGCGGCTGCCGTCAGGTCGCGCGTGTACTTCTCGAGCGCCTGGTACTGGTTCTCGGCGGACGCGCTGTCGGCCTTGCGGCCCTTGCGGATCTGTTCGATCGCGGCGTTCAGCGACTGCGGCGTGATGTTGGCCGCCTTCAGGATGCGCGCCCCTTCCGGGTCGGCGATCGCCAGCGCCAGCAGCAGGCGCTCGGCGGTGACGAAGTTGTCGCCGGCCTTCTTGGCGATCCCCTGCGCCTG
>NZ_DATAGQ010000100.1:0-22740 GCF_036263595.1 Geminicoccus sp.
GCGCCCACTCCTCGTCCGACAGGTCGGTGGGGTACAAGCGACGGTACTCGGGCATGGCGGAAGCCTTGAACGATCATGGATCGCTTGGCGCTACACGCATCCTCTCCGCAGGACGCTACCCATTTCGAAGACCGTTTCTAGACAATGTATTCAAATCTCGCTTGCCACGCCCACTAAGGATCGGTTCGCTCGAGGACGCCGAGAAGACAGAGGAGTTGCTACTTGCTCTTGCACTCTCTCCCTTCGTGAAGGAAATGATCGCATCTCAGGGAGATCCGGACTCTGAGCTGTCAAAATCTATCAGCTCGCTTGTAACAGTAATTGACGAACTTAGTAAGTCCCACCATAATAAGTTTAATAATATATCAGATAAAGTTCATGACAATTTTACAGGTGTATTTCCTAATCTGTCGGTACGTTTAGTAGTATCAATGGCCCGCCCGCAGATAAAGCTCGATAAGTTACTAGAGGAAGGGTCTGGAATTAGGGTGAAGGATGGGAACACCGAAGTTTCGCTTGCTCAGCAAGGAGCTGGTGCACGTCGAGCACTTTTTTGGTCTATGCTTCAAGTGCACAACCAGCTGTCACGCGAAATAGATATAAAGTCTGGGCTAGAAAAGCAAAAAGGCAAATCAAGAATGATGCAGATCGGGAGGCAATACAAAGGAAGATCGACGCACTAGATGTTGGAGAGACGTTGCCTCTTTATGATGATGATCCAGCGTTCCCTGGGTACTTACTCTTAATTGATGAGCCAGAGAATGCACTTCATCCAATGGCAGCTCGGGCTGCTCAACGGCATTTATATAAGCTTGCGACTGATCCTGAATGGCAGGTGCTTATGACAACGCACTCGCCATACTTCGTAAATCCCTTAGAAGATCATACGACGATTGTGCGTCTCGAACGAAATATAGACATACAATCTTCACTTAGCTGTAAGATTTACCGCGCTGATCGGGTTTCGTTTGATCAGGAGACAAAGCGGAACCTCCAAGCACTACAGCAGATGGATACAAGCTTTTCTGAAGTGTTCTTTGGTTCATATCCAATTCTCGTTGAAGGTGACACTGAGCATGCGGCGTTCTTGGCTGCCATCGTTGAGGCAAATCATCATTTAGCCGGACAAGCCACAGTAGTACGGGCTCGCGGGAAAGCCATTCTTCCTGGATTAGTTCGTACGCTTCGTCATTTTCAAATTCCCTTTGGTATAGTTCACGATCTAGATTGGCCCTTTACGGAGAAGGGGAAGCATAGTGCTATGTGGACAATTAATCAGGCTATCTATGATGAACTATGTCGATGCAGATCTGACGGAGTAGTTGTCAGGCATCGATGCAGCGTTCCTGATTTTGAGCGTCGGCTAGGTGGCGAAGAATTGGGAAAGGATAAGCCGCTGATGGCTTATATGAGGGTCAGCAGCGATGAAGCCATTCGAAAGCGTGTTGAAGATCTTATGACTGAGTTGTGTAACAGTGATGAGCATGTCTTTGTTAATCATGATGGCAGCAGCGATTATCTTGATCTTCTCAAGGCGGAGCTTCAGAATTGGTGTCAAGCAAACGGTTACGGGGACGATTGTAGGCTCAACGGAATCACGAGCATCTAGACGGAGGAATGAGAAGGCAATAACCTGGTCGCCAGAAAACAAGTAGTTTTCGGTTACCAAGCCAAGAATACTCTATAGGCGAAAGCTAAGGTAACGTTCGTCTTTTGTTGAGGTTGTTGATGTGAAACGGTGACCTGAGTCAGGATGTCAACAGCAACAACGGCATCCGCATGTCCGCCCGCACCTTGACCTCCGGATTGAACTTCGACCGCCATCCCTTCGTGAAGCTCCGCCCGCCATCGCTCGACTGGCAGGCATACCCGAGATTCCCGAGCTTGTTCTCCCGGATCGCCAGCTTGCTCTGGGCGCCGTTCTGCATGGTCATGACGCGGTAGCCGCCACGCTTCGCGCGGAAGCGGATGCCCAGCGTGTCGTGCCGGGGGAGGTGGAGCGGGTCCTCCAGGTCGCCCTCGGCCCAACGCCAGGGATTGGTCTTCTCGCTTTCCGGGTCGCCCTTGGAGGTGGTGATCTCCTTGGGCGGAATTTGGTAGGTGGCCTCCGCCTTGCCGTTGGCGCGGAGGATGGCGGGCAGGGGGTCGTGGCCGCGCGGCCCAGGCAGGCTGGAGCTGGCCCTGGTTCGTCGCGTGCCGTGTGGCCTGCCGCGCGGCCCGGAAGGAACTACGATCCCGTCGCCAGGGGCGGCTCGAATCAGCACTCGACATAGCCGCGATAGCCGACCCTGAGGCTGTCATTGACCTCGAAGATCATGGTGGCCTCCCGGCGTTGCGTGCCGTCATCGTCGGTGGTGGGAGCGCCGGGATCGGGCGTGACGGTCAGCCGGACCGGGTCGGCGGCCAGGGTGAGCGTGCCGGCCTGCTCGCCGCCAGGATCGGGGGAGGCCGCCTGCAGGGCGACCAGATGGCCGTTCAGCTTGACGACGCCGTCGCCCGTGGCACCGGATGGCCCGCTGGCCGCCGCCAGGACCGGCTTGCCCGCGCTCGTGTAGCGGAACAGGCAGACGGGCGCCGTTCCCATCACCTGGCGGATCTCCGCGCCGTTCATCGTGGCGGGGTCGAGGTTCTGGATCTGCGCGCCGGCCAGCGCTTCGGGTGCCGGGACGATCGTCGCGATCTCGGGCGGGCGTGCCGCCTGCGTCTGGTCGTCCGGCGCGTCGTCCTGGCCGCAACCCGCCAGCAGACCTAGCGCCAGGCCCAGGAGAAGCGGCGCGCGCCCGACCCTGGCGAAGGAGCTTGCCATCAGTCCCGCGCCTCCAGGTCGTCCGAGAGATATTTCATCTCCGCGATCTCGCGCTCCTGCGCCTCGACGATCTCGTCCGCGAGCTTGCGCACGCGCGGGTCGGAGATCTGCGCGCGCGTGCTCGTTAGGATGGCGATCGAGTGGTGCGGGATCATCGCCCGCATGTATTCGACATCGTCCACGGTCGCTTGGCTGCGCACGAGCCAGAGCGAGAGCGCGAACACGGCGGCGGAGCCGCCGAAGATGGCGAGGTTGATCGCGCGCTTGCGGTACATGCCCAGCATGAAGCCCAGCATGATGATGGACATGGTCGAGCCCATGACCAGCGCCATCCAGGCGCGCGTCTCGCTCCAGAACACATGCTCGTAGGCATAGGTGTTCAGGTACATCAGCCCGTACATGACGGCGGTCGACGTCGCGATCATCGCGGCGAAGCGCCAGTAGGACATGCCCATGGGGCTCTTCCTCCGCTGTCAGGGTGTTGGCTGGCCGCCGGCATGGCCGTCGCCATGTCCGGACGTGTCGCCGGTCGCCGCATAGTCCTGCGGGGTCATGGCCGGCAGTTCCTTCACGAAGGCGGCGATGCCCCAGAGCGTCGGGTCGTCGAGGGTCGGCCCGAACGCCGGCATCCCCGTCATCCTGACCCCGTGCTTGGCGAGCCAGAATACCTCCTGGGGCGTCCATTCCGCCGCGGCCTCGGCCAGGTGCGGCGGCCGGGGCCGCATCCCGGCAGCCCAGGCTGCCCGCTCGACGCCGGGTCCGGCATGGCAGTGCTGGCAGGACGACTTGTAGGAACTCGCACCGGCCTCGATCATGGCCGGCGTGATCTCCCCGGGCGGGTCGAGATCGGCAGCACGACGCTCGACCGAGTGGCGGAAGGTCGTGTCGAAGGCCCAGCGCGTGAACGACGCATGTTCCTCCGTAGCAGCGACATTGTAGGCGCCTGTATATGCAACGATCAGGCCGATGACGGCAAGCAGTACGGACAGACCAGCAGCGCCCGCGACGGCGGCCACCACCAATGATGTTCTCGTTCGACCTGCTCCTTTTTCTTCTTCATCTGCCATGATCTCTGTCACCCCGGCGTGACGCAGCTCGACCGAGCAACCCATCATGCCAGACCGGGTTCCACACTTTGCTGCCGGTCGCCAGCGCGTCCGCCGGCACGGGGCGGCGCGGGTCGAGCGACGCCGCGATCCCGTCGCCCGCCGGATCGGCCGGCGGGACCTTGCTGGGAATGCACACGCCGCGAGCCTGCCGGCCGCCTCGACCGGCGGCTGTCGATGCCCAGACCCCCCGGATCCGCTCAGCTTGTCAGCAGGAGCAGCGGCATCTGCATGTCGGACCGGATCTTGGCACCGGGGTTGAACTTCGACCGCCAGCCCTTCGTGAAGCTCCGCCCGCCATCGCTGGAATGGCATGCATACCCGAGATTTCCGAGCTTGTTCTCGCGGATGGCCAGCTTGCTCTGGGCACCGTTCTGCATGGTCATGACGCGGTAGCCGCCCTGGCGTGAGCGGAAGCGGATCCCCCGCGTGTCGTGCTGGGGGAGACGGACGGTGTCCTCGAAGTCGACCTCGACCCAGCGCCAGGGGTTGTTCTTCTCGCTCTCCAGGTCGCCCCTGGACGTCGTGATGTCCTTGGCGGGGATGCGGAAGGTGGCTTCCGCCTTCCCGTTCGCGCGGAGGATGTCGACGAAAAGGTCGTCGCCGGTGCCCGGCAGCTTGTGCATGGCAAAGCGCAGGCGGCGAAAGGTGCGGGCGCGGTCGGATGCCCGGAAGGTCTGCATGACCTGGTCGTCGCCGCCGACCTTGCCGGTCTCGAAGCGGCCACCGAACATCATGCCCTGGCCAAACCAGATGCCGCTGTCCATGCCCAGCTCGAAGATCGGGATGCGGTCGGAACGGTCGTACCAGCGGCGGCGCCTGATGTCGTAGCCGAGGCTGGCCTGGACCTGCTGCCGGTCCCAGGCCGACCTGGTCTTCTTCTGCGGGAAATAGGTGTGGAGGTCGTTGACGGAGACGAGGCCGCGCTTCTTGTCGAGCTGGCGGTAGACGATGTGGTACACGCGGCCCTGCTCGATCTGGGGCTCCTCGACGAAGTCGAGCCGCAGCCAGGGGGTGCCGCGCCTGACCGGATCGGCGATCTCGTCCGTGGCACCCAGCACCTTGCCGCTCGGCAGGCCGTCATCGTCGCTCTGCAGCTCGATCCGCAGCCTTCCGCCATAGCCCTTGCTGTAGTGCGCAGCCTTGGCGTGGTCGGGCTTGTCGTAGCGCATGAAGAAGCCGACCTGCCTGACCTTGCCGGTCGCCTCGGCGCGGAAGCGGTGGGCGTGACGCTCCTGGAACATCGTGTTGCCGACGCCGCCGCCAAGGACGTGGGCGCCGAAGGCCTCGCCCAGGAAGGCGCGGTCGGTGATGACGTTGCGGCTGCGGCTGTTGCTCGGCAGGATTGCGGCCATGACGTCGCCGGGCATGCCAACCGCAGCCATGCCAAGACTTGCGCAGCCTAATGCAAGAAAACCGCGGCGTGAAAGAAGCTTCGCGTCGTGAGAATCCAGCAATATGGGCACTCCTTCTTGGATCCGCCCAGATTGCACAAAAGATATTAAGGATATGCTAAACCGAGTATTTTCGCTGTTTTGCCCGGCATACCTGTGGGTTGCTCTTGCATAGAAACCCGGCCCAACGATGATTGCTTGAGGAGGGGCACCGCGAGGCAGCGCTCCACCCTTCAGGAGATTGGCACGAAAAACCGGGGCTTATGCCTTGGCTGCAGGACATGCCTGATCAGCCTGGCCGGATCTTTGCATTTACCGTCCGTCTGGCCCGCTCGTCGCAGGTTCATGGCCGAGCAGGGCAGCCAGAGCCGGCAACGGCTGCGGATGTGGCCGTGGCGGCGTGCACGCCGGCAGGAGCCGGCAGAGGGCGGGCGTGCACCGGGGCCTGCTCGCTGATGCATGATCCGGCTGGTATGCCGGCCTCGGCCCATGCGTCTCGCCTGCTCATGGGTGCGCCGGCATTGTCCGCCACAGCATTGCTGCCTCGTCCGCCGCCGATGAGCGCATCCGCGGCCAGACCCTCGCCAATCCCGGTGCTGGCAAAGGATTGCCTCGCGGTTCACATCGCTGTCTTGGTCCACGGCCAACTGCGACTTGTGGCCTAGGACGCTGCGCTGGCCTGTGCGGGCGAAGATGGCGGTCGGATCGCACTCCGACACCTCGGCCTCCCACACGAGCAACTGCTTCACGTCAGCTTCCATCAGATCGGCGCCGAAGGCGGCGTCCGCCAAGCCGGCCGACGACCTGCGCCCTGCTTCGCCGATTGCTGCCAACGCTCGTCGCCAAGAGCGCCTTGCCCGGGCTCATCGGGCCACCGCCTTGCACGCCATCGGTGACTTTCCCTGCCCGGCCGGGAACGAACCACAGCAGCAGCGGCAGGACCGGGCGTTGTGCGGGAGGCTTTGTCAGCCGCGCTCGATCTCGTCGATCTCCTCCAGGGCCTCCAGCCAACGTGCCTCGGCCTTTTCCAGCCCGTCCAGGTACTCGGCCTTCTTCTTTCCCAGCCCCTCCAGGTCGATGCCCTTCATGTAGCTCTTGGGATCGCCCAGCTTGCCGTCGATCTCGGCGACGGCGGCCTGGATGCGCTCGATCAGGCGCTCGAACTTGGCGGCTTCCTGGCGCAGCGGGGCCAGCTTCTGGCGGCGGTCGGCGGCGGAGCGCTTGGGCGCGGCCGGGGTGGAGGTCGTGGACTGGGGCGTGGAGCGCTCGCCCAGCATCTGCTGGCGGTAATCGTCGATGTCGCCCTCGAACGGGGCAACGCGGCCCTTGTCGACCAGCCAGAGGCGGTCGGCGGTAAGCTCCAGCAGGTGGCGGTCGTGAGAGACCAGGACGACGGCGCCGGGGAACTCGTTGATGGCCTCGATCAGCGCCTCGCGGCTGTCGATGTCCAGATGGTTGGTAGGCTCGTCCAGGATCAGGAATTGCGGGTCGTGGCAGGTGATCATGGCGAGGTTGAGCCGCGCCTTCTCGCCGCCGGACAGGTTGCGGGCGGGGGTGATCGCCTTGTCCTGGTTCAGTCCGAAGCGCGCCAGGCGCGCTCGCAGCTTCTGCTCAGGGACGTCCGGCAGGAGGCGGCGCAGATGCGCGATCGCGTCGACCTCGGGCGTGAGGTCCTCGATCTGGTGCTGGGCGAAGAAGCCCACGCGCAGGCCGCGGGCGCGGACGATCTCGCCGCCGGTGGGCTCCAGGCGCTCGGCCAGGAGCTTGGCGAAGGTCGACTTGCCGTTGCCGTTCGCCCCGATCAGGGCGATGCGGTCGTCCGGGTCGATGCGCAGGGACATGCCGCTCAGGATGATCTCGGCACCATAGCCGGCGGATACCCGGTCCATCGTGACGAGCGGCGGGGGTGGGACCTCCGGCGTCGGGAAGTCGAAGACGACATCCGGCTCCAGGGCCTCCGCATCCAGGACCGGCATCTTTTCCAGCATCTTCAGCCGCGACTGGGCCTGGCGGGCCTTGGACGCCTTGGCGCGGAAGCGGTCGACGAAGCTCTGAAGATGCGCGCGGCGCTCCAACTGCTTGGAGCGGGTCTTCTCGCGCAGCTCGCGCTGCTCGGCTACCTGCCGGCGGAACTGGGTAAAGCCGCCGGTCCATGTCGTGAGCTTGCGGTTCTCCAGGTGGACGATGCGCTCAGGGACAGCGTCCAGCAGGTCGCGGTCATGGCTGATCAGCAGGAGCGAACGCGGGTATTTCGCTAGATGCTCGGTGAGCCAGAGGGTGGCTTCAAGGTCCAGGTGGTTGGTGGGCTCGTCCAGGAGAAGGAGGTCGGGCTCCGCGAACAGGACCCCGGCCAGCGCCACGCGCATCCGCCAGCCGCCCGAGAAGGAGGAGAGCGGGCGGTGCTGCATCTCGTCGTCGAAGCCCAGGCCCTTGAGGATGATCGCGGCCCTGGCGGGAGCGGCGTCGGCTCCGATCTCGAGCAGGCGGTTCTCCACCTCGGCGATGCGCAGCCCGTCGGTGGCGGTGTGACGCTCGCCCATCAGCGCATGACGCTCACGGTCGGCGGCAAGGACGGCGTCCATGGGTGTGGTCGGGCCACCCGGCGCCTCCTGGGCGACGATGCCGACGCGGATGCCGGGCTGCAGGCGAACCTCGCCGGCATCGGCATGCCACTCGCCGGTGATCAGGCGGAACAGGGAGGTCTTGCCGGTGCCATTGCGGCCGACCAGACCAAATCGCCGGTTGGCGGGCATGTGCAGGCCAGCGCCCTCCAACAGGACGCGGCCGGCAACACGGAGGGTGACGTCGTTCAGGTCAAGCATGTGCGGCAGGCAGCCTGCCTGTCGCCGTCCGTCAAGGGGCCTTGATCGTCATCCTGGCGCAGCAGGGCACACAAGGGGCGGCGGTGCGGCTGATCGGCGGCGCGGCGCTCGCAAGCCAGCGAACGGATCGAGCCGGCCATGCTGCCGATCTGCCCGAGCAGGGCGTCCTGGCGACCGACCACCCGGGCCAGCAGGCGGCTCTCATCGTCCTCCAACTCCTCCTCCGGGTCGTCCCGCTCCTGGCTGGCCTCCATCATTCGCCCCCGATACTACTGATATATCAACCTTACGTTGGGCGGCGGCCATTGGAAAAGGTAAAAATGTGCGACCGTGAACAAATGTCAGGGGGATGGGCCTTGCGGAGGTGGATCACAAACGCCGCCGGAAACCGGAACAAGCTGGTGGCTCAGCCCTTGACCGCGCCGGCGGTCAAGCCCTGTACGAGGTAGCGCTGGATCATCGCAAAGAAGGCACAGGCGGGGATCAATGCCAGGACGGCTGCGGCCGTCATCTGTCCCCAGTCGACCGAGAACTTCGACACGAAGGTGAGTAGGCCCACTGGAAAGGTCATCTTCTCTTCCGACGAGATCAGCATCAGCGCGAAGAGCAGTTCCGACCATGCGGCGGTGAAGACGAAGCCGAGCGTGGCGCCCATGCCGGGCAGGGTGAGGGGCACGATCACCCGGCGCAGCGCCTGGAAGCGGGTGCAGCCATCGATCATGGCGGCCTCCTCCAGATCCTTGGGGATGCCGTCGAAGAAGGACTGCATCAGGAAGGTCGCGAATGGCGCGTTATAGGCCGTGTAGACCAGGATCAGGCCGGACAGGCTGTCGATCATGCCGAGCGGCGTCATCAGCCGGTAGATGGGCGCGATCAGCATGACGAGCGGGAAGATCTGGGTCAGCAGCAGGAAGAACGACACCGCGTTTTTGGCGCGGAAGGTGAAGCGCGAGATCGCATAGCCGGACAGGCTGGCGACCACGGTGACGGCGACAGCCGTGCCGAGCGAGACCACGACCGAGTTCAGGAAGTACCAGGGAAAGTCGGTGGCCCCGAGCACGAAGCTGAAATTGGCGAAGGTGGTGCTGCTCGGCCAGAGGCGGATGCCTTCGCCGAACAGAAGATCGGTCGGGGTGACCGCGATCTTGACCAGCCAGAACAGCGGAAACAGGGCAGCCAGCACATAGAGCGCCAGTGCGGCACGGTGGCCGATCGTGCCCAGGAGGCGGAGCAGCGGCGAAGTCCCGACCACCACCATCAGAAGGCACTCCGAAGGCGCTTGCGCATCTGCAGGATCAGGATCGCGTAGAGGAACAGGAGGGCCAGCAGGACGAGCGACAGGGCGGAGGCGTAGCCGAAGTCCAGCTTACGGAAGGCCATGGTGAAGATGTAGGAGGGCAGGATCTGCGTCGCATTGGCGGGGCCGCCGCCGGTCATGACGACGATCAGGTCGCCGAAATTCGCGATCCAGATCGTGCGCAACAGCAAGGTGATGGCGATCGTCGGCACGAGATAGGCGAGGGTGACGTGGCGGAAGCGGCTGAAGACGCCGGCACCGTCGATCGACGCGGCCTCGTACATTTCGTTGGGGATCGACTGCAGGGCGGCCAGGGTCGTGATGGCGAAGAACGGGATGCCCCACCAGACATTGGCGGTGATCGGCCCCCACATGGCGAGTGCCGGGTCGGCCAGGATGTTGTCCGGTGCGGAGAGCAGGCCCAGCGCGTGCAGCCAGTGGGGGATGGGACCCACCACCGGGTTGAACAGCCAGGCGAAGGTCAGGCCGGACAGGAAGGAGGGGACGGCCCAGGGCAGGAACACCAGCGCCTGCACGATCCGCTTGCCCTTGAAGTCGCGCCACAGGAGCAGCGCCAGACCCAGACCAAGCAGGAACTGGAGGATCAGCGAGGTGAAGGTCCACCAGAGCGTGTTGGTGAGTGCCCGCCAGAAGATCGCGTCGCGCACGATCGCCTGGAAATGGGCCAGGCCCACCCAGCCCCGCTTGAACGGGTTCAGGATCTGCACGTTCTGGAACGCGAAACCGATGCCGACCACGAGCGGGACCAGCATCAGGAGAGCGATCAGGACCAGCGTCGGCGACAGATAGGTCCAGGGCTCGGCCCAGGAACGAATGGTCCGGCGCTGGCGGGGCACCGGACCTTCGAGGGCAACCGCGTTCAGCGCGCGGCCAGCCATTTCTTCTGCGCGTCGGTCAGGTAGCTCGCCCATTCATTGGCGACGTCTTCGGGCGTGCGCTGGCCGAGCAGCATCTCCTGGCCGCCCGAGATCGAGATCTGGTCGGCGAAGAAGCCGAACTCCTCCAGGTAGGTCGGCATGGCGGTGAGCTGCCAGCGCGGGTCGTTCAGCTCGGTGAACCAGCCGCGATACTGCTCGGTGTCGAAGAAGGGGTCCTTTTCCGCACCCTTGTGGATGGGGATCACACCCACGACCTTCGCCCATTCGAGGTTCATCTCAGGGGAGGAGAGGTGCGCGATGAGCTTCCAGCTCTCTTCCTTCTGCTCGGACGCAGCGAACATCGCCCAGCCCGCATAGCCCATCGTCGGGAAGGACTTGCCCGATGGTCCCAGCGGCATCGGCGCCACCGCGAACTTCTCCGCCGGCATGCGCTCGGCAATCGCGATCAGCGCGTCCGGGTCCTGGTCGAGCATGGCACAGGTGCCGGAATAGAAGCCGGCCACAATCTCGTTGAAGCCCCAGTTGACGCTGTCCTTGGGAACAGCGCCCTCCTTGTACATGTCGGCCAGGATCTGCAGGCCCTTGATGGCTTCCGGCTTGTTCAGGACCGAGTTACCCTCGGCGTCGAAGAACTCGTTGGATCCCAGCTCGTTCAGCATGAACATGATGTAGCCATTGGTGGCACCCGGGCCGCCGCGCAGGCAGTAGCCGGTCTTGCCGCCGCCAAGGGCCGCGATCTTCTTCGACGCCTCGACGAATTCCTGCGTGGTCTTCGGCGGCTCGGTCATCCCGGCTTCAGCGAACAGCTCCTTGTTCCAGAACATCGCCCGGATATAGAACCCGTAGGGGATCATGTAGGGCGTGTTCTTGTACCAGGAGCCGAACTGGACGGCGCGGTCGGTCAGCTGCGACGTGACCGGCCAGTCCTTCAGGTAGGGCTCGAGATTCTCCAGCTGCTCGTTGGCGGCGTAGAGTGCCAGCCAGCGGTCGGGCATCTCGACCACGTCGGGGATATTGCCGCCCTGGACCATGGTCGCCAGCTTCTCGAAGGCCTGGCCCCAGGGCAGCGAGGTGACCTCGACCTTCACGCCCGGGTTCGCCTGCTCGAACCTGGCGATCATGCCCTTCAGGTGCTCGGTGCGCTGCGGGCTGGTGATCACCTCGGTCAGCTGGAGCGTCGTGTCGGCCAAGGCGCTGTCCGCCATCAGCGAGAGCGCCAGCGCCCCTGCCGTCATCAGCTTCCTGAACATGCTTCCTCCCTATCCGGCCTGTCAGCGCGGCCGCTTGGCCCACCAGCCGCTCTTGGCGGGCTTTGTCGGCTGAGCGCCGGCTGCCGGCAAGGCATTGGTAAGATCGGCGATGAGATCCGTCGTCGATTCCAGCCCGACGTGCAACCGGACCAGGCGGGGACTGACGCCGAAATCGACGACCGAGTTGGGCCCGGCCGCCTGCTCGTGCGCAATCGCCGCGGGAATGACGAGGCTCTCATGGCCGCCCCAGCTCACGCCCAGCTTGAAGAAGCGCAGGGCGTCGCAGAACGCGACGACGTCGACCGTGTCGGCGACCTCGAAGGAGAACAGCGAGGCGCTGCCCAGCAGCTGCTTCTCGTCGACCGCACCGGCCAGCGTCGGGTGCAGCACCCGGACCACGCCCGGCAGCTTGGCCAGCGCATCGGCCACTGCGAGCGTGGCACTCTCCTGCGCCAGCATCCGGGCCGGCAAGGTGCGCAGGCCGCGCAGGAGGAGCCAGCCTTCGAAGGGGCCCAACTTCGCGCCGAGATAGGGCACCACGCTGCGGTTGAGACGGTCGATCGTGGCATGGCTGCCGCAGACCACGCCGGCGACGGTATCGCTGTGGCCGGACAGGTACTTGGAAGCCGAGTGCAGCACGATATCGATGCCGTGCAGGGCCGGGCGCTGGAAGATCGGTGTCGCCCAGCTGTTGTCGATGATCGTGGTGACGCCCTGGGCCTTGGCGAGCTTCGCGATCGCGGCGAGGTTCTGGACCTCGAAGACCCAGGAGGTCGGGCTTTCCAGGTAGAGCAGCTTGGCACCCGGCAACGCCTTCTCGATGGCCGCCAGGTCCGTGCCATCCACATAGTCGACGGTCACGCCGAGCTTGGGCAGCATGGTCTGGAAGAAGCGATAGGCGTCGGGATAGACGTGCCGGACCGACACGATCCGGTCACCCGCCTGGACATGGGCCAGCACGGTGCCGCTGATCGCGGCCATGCCGGACGCGAACGCGCGCGCGGCCTCCGTGCCTTCCAGCCGGGCGAGCTTCTCTTCCAGGACCTGCACAGTCGGGTTGCCGACGCGGCTGTAGATCGCCTGCTGCCGTTCCCCGGCGAAGACCGCGCGCATCTCTGCATAGGAGCGGAACGTGAACAGGGAGGTCTGGTAAATCGGGGGGACGACGGCCCCTTCGTCGAAACGCGGGTCGTGGGCGCAGATGCTGCCAGCCTCCGACCACCAATTCGAATCGCTCAAACGTCGCTCTCCTAGCGCAACGGCATGTCGCGGACGGCGCGGACGGTAGACCCCGGCCCGGAATCCGACAAGGCGCCGCCCGCGTCAGCCGCGCGCACCGTACTGCTCGCCCCACTCTTCCATCGCATCGAGCAGGGGACCGAGCGTCAGGCCGCGCTCGGTGAAGGCGTACTCGACCGCCGGCGGCACGCCTTCATGAACGGTGCGGGTGATCACGCCGTCCTCCTCCAGGGCCCTGAGCTGCAGGGTCAGCATGCGCTGGGTGATGTGCGGTACCAGGCGCCGGAGCTCGTTGAAGCGGCGCGGCCCGGCCTTGAGATGGAACAGGATGGTCGGCTTCCACTTGCCGCCGATCACGTCGACGGTCGCCGCCACCGGGCACCATGGCGCTGGTTGCACCGATCGATCCTCCCCTGCCTTCCCCGGCCAGGAGACCGGGCAGTATAAAATTTGTGCGCACTTCTTCCCATGCGTCGCCGACGGTATGGAATGGCCGATTCGACCTTTATCGGAGACGATCCATGCTTGCGGTGATGGGTGCGACGGGCAAGACCGGCGGCACGGTGCTGGCGGAACTGCGGCGTCGGGGGGTGCCGGCGCGCGGGCTGACCCGCGATGCGGGCCGGTCGGCGTGGCAGGCCGGCCTGATCGAGGCGGACCCGTTCGATCCGGACAGTCTGGTCAAGGCCTTCGACGGCTGCCATGGCGCCTATGTCCTGATCCCGCCCCTGATCCACGCGGCCGACGTGCTGGCCATGGGCAAAGCCATCGCGGAGGCCATCGCGGAGGCCGTGGGGCGGGCAGGGCTCCGGCACGTGGTGGCGCTCTCGTCGGGCGGGGTTCATCTGGCGCATGGCATCGGTCCAATCCGGTCGATGCTCGACCTGGAACATGCCCTGCGGCGCACGGGTGCCTCGCTCACCCTCATCCGGGCTGCCGACTTCATGGAAAACTGGGCGGGGGTGGCGCTGGTCGCCCGGACCGACGGCGTGCTGCCCAGCGCACTGCTGCCGCTGGACCGGCCGATGCAGACCGTGTCCACGCTCGATATCGGGCGCCTGGCGGCAAGCTGCCTGCTGGAGCCGGATCGGGGAGAGAGGATCATCAATCTGCTGGGGCCAGCCGACTACACGCCCAACGAGATGGGCCTGGCCTTTGCGAGGCAGCTGGGTCGGCCGGTCACGGTGGTGCCGCTGCCGCGCGAAGCGCTGCCGGGGGCCCTCGCCGAGGCCGGCATTGGGCAGGACTATGCCAGGGGACTAATCGAGATCTATGACGGCCTGAACGCCGGCCGGATCACCTTCGAGCCGGGCATGGGCGAGACGCGTCGCGGCTCGGTCACGATCGACGAGGCGGTTCGGCGGATGCTGACGGACTAGGCGCCGTTCTCGAGCCAGGGTGGCGTTGGCCAGTCGCCCAAACCGTCAGTAGTCACCCGCCTGGGAACGGGGACGACAGCGAAGGACGGCTTGGATCCTCGTTCAAAAGGACGTTGCGGACCAGGTAACCGGCGGCGCGGCGCGAAGCTTCTGCGGTGTCGCCGCGCAGCGAGACCGCCCCATCGCGGATCACGCGCCGTGCCGCGACGTCGACGATCCAGACATGCATCGAGGCCACCAGCGTCGACATCTTGTGGACGATGGTGACCGTGGCCACCTCCGCGCCGGCCTCGCGAGCCATGTCGAGCCAGCAGCCACCGCAAAGGTGGAGCGGGCCCGCCGCCGAAAGGCGCTGGCGGACCGGGGCCAGATCGACCGCGCGGTACTTGCCCGACCCCTCGAGCAGCACGGCTAACTCCCTGGTCGTGCCGGCGACCTGCCCGCCCCGCCCCGCCCCGGGCGCCTCGCCGCTGGTATCGGCGAACTCGACCGGGAAGACTGCCACCGCCCGCGGGAAGCCGGCCTCGGCAGACCAGGCGCCGGCCAGGGGCCAGCACTGCACCGCCGCGGCGAAGGCGAGCGGGAGCCAGAAGAGGCGGGCGGCCGGGGTCGTCTTGGTCAAGAGGTGGGCCTTGCGCGACACGGGACCGGACGGACCTTACAGCCGCCCTGCCGGCCATCCAACCTGCCGGTTTGTTTGATCGCTGCTTCGATCGCGACCGCACGAACGAGACGCGCAAGACGTGATTCCCGACTTCGCCGAGCGCGCCGGGATCCGGATATGGCTTTGGAAGCGAAGGCTGGAAAAGGGACAAACAAAAAGGGGCGGCCGAAGCCGCCCCTCTTCCCGGGTTCCGGGAACCGCGCTGCGATTACTCGCTGTCGGTGGTCTGCTCTTCCTGCTGCTTGCGGCGGAGCGCTGCACCGAGGATGTCGCCGAGCGAGGCGCCGCTGTCGGACGAGCCGTACTCGGCCATCGCCTGCTTCTCCTCGGCCACTTCCAGGGCCTTGACCGAGAGCTGCAGCTTGCGGGACTGCAGGTCGACGGCCTGGACGCGGGCGTCCAGCTTCTCGCCGACGGCGAAGCGGTCCGGACGCTGGTCCTGACGATCGCGGGACAGCTCCATCTTGCGGATGAAGCCAGGCGCACCACCGGAGGTCTCGACCTCGAGACCGCCGACCGTGACTTCCTTGACCGTGCAGGTGACGCGGTCGCCCTTCTTCACGCCGGAGATGGCTTCCTTGAAGGGGTCGCCGGCCAGCTGCTTGACGCCCAGCGAGATGCGCTCCTTCTCGATGTCCACCTCGAGGACGATGGCCTTCACCATGTCACCCTTCTTGTAGCCCTCGGCGGCCTTCTCGCCGTCGAGCTCCCAGGAAAGGTCGGTGAGGTGCACCATCCCGTCGATGTCCTCGTCGAGGCCCAGGAACACGCCGAACTCGGTGATGTTCTTGACCTCGCCCTCGACGGTCGAGCCGGCGGGGTGCTTCTCGGCGAAGGTTTCCCACGGGTTCGCCATGACCTGCTTGAGGCCCAGCGAGATGCGGCGCTTGTCGGCATCCACTTCCAGCACCATGACCTCGACTTCCTGCGAAGTCGAAACGATCTTGCCGGGGTGAACGTTCTTCTTGGTCCAGGACATCTCGGAGACGTGCACCAGACCCTCGACACCAGGCTCCAGCTCCACGAAGGCGCCGTAGTCGGTGATGTTGGTGACGCGACCGGAGAACTTCGCGCCCACCGGGTACTTGATGTCGACGCCTTCCCACGGATCCGCTTCCAGCTGCTTCATGCCGAGGCTGATTCGCTGGGTCTCGCGGTTGAAGCGGATCACCTGCACGCGGACGTTCTGGCCGACCTGCAGGACGTCGGAGGGATGAGCCACCCGCTTCCAGCTGATGTCGGTGACGTGGAGCAGGCCGTCCAGGCCGCCCAGGTCGACGAACGCACCGTAGTCGGTGATGTTCTTGACGACGCCGTCGATGATCTGGCCTTCCTTGAGGTTGGCCAGGAGTTCGTTGCGCTGCTCGGCCCGGCTCTCCTCGAGCACGGCACGGCGCGACACGACGATGTTGCCGCGGCGGCGGTCCATCTTGAGGATCAGGAAGGGCTCGCCCTTGCCGACCAGATGGCCGACCTCGCGCACCGGGCGGATGTCGACCTGGGAGCCCGGCAGGAACGCCACGGCGCCGCCGAGGTCGACCGCGAAGCCGCCCTTCACCCGACCGAAGATGTGGCCCTCGACCTTCTGCTCGGCGGTGAACGCCGCTTCCAGACGGTTCCAGCTCTCTTCGCGGCGGGCCTTGTCACGGCTGAGGACAGCCTCGCCGTTCTTGTTCTCGAACCGCTCGACATAGATGTCGACCTGATCGCCGACGTTGATTTCGGGGGGCAGGCCGCCCACCGAGAACTCCTTCAAGGAGACTCGGCCCTCGGCCTTCAGTCCCACATCGACGATGGCTTCGTCACCGTCCAGGGCGATAATGCGACCCTTGACGACCGAGCCTTCGAGGCGATCGCCGCGGCCGAAGCTCTCGTCGAGCATGGCGGCGAAATCGTCGCGAGCGGCCGACGAAGCGGTGGAGAGATCCGTCATGAAAACTCCGGGTGTAACCGGCTGTCCGGATGGACACCGGGCTCGAGGTTAACGACACGAACCGGAAGCACCGTCAGCCGACCGCAGCTCTGGCCTCGTCCACCATGGCGACCGCCGCCCGAAAGGCGGTTTCGGGGTCCATGTCGGTGTTGTCGAGTACCCGAGCGTCAGGCGCAACGACCATGGGCGCGACCGCACGATTTCCATCGCGACGATCACGCTCACGCATCTCTTCCAGAACGGAAGGGAAACTAGCGTTCTCGCCACGTCTTTGCAACTCCGCATGGCGGCGGAACGCGCGCTCCTCGACGCTGGCCGTGACCCAGAGCTTCACGGCAGCGTCCGGGCAGACGACCGTCCCGATGTCGCGGCCGGCCAGAACGGCGCCGCGCCCGGTGGTGGCGAAGCGGCGCTGTGCCAGCAGCAGCGCGCTGCGCACGTCCGGGAAGGCCGCCACCTTCGAGGCGCCGTTGCCGACCTCCTCGGCCCGCAGGTCGTCGCGGCTGGTGTCGGCCACGCCGATCGTGTGGGCCACGCGCGATGCGGCTTGCGCATCCGCCAGGTCGATGCCGGCGTCGATCATCTTGCGGGCCAGCGCCCGGTAGAGCAGGCCGGTATCGAGGAAGCCGAGGCCGAAATGCTGGGCCAGCCGCCTGGCCAGCGTACTCTTGCCCGAGGCCGCCGGGCCGTCCACCGCGATGACCAGGGGCATCACGCCGCCACCTCCGCGATGCTGGTCCCCAGCGCGTTCATGCGCTCGACGAAGCCCGGGAAGCTCGTGAGGATCGCCTCCGCCCCCAGCACGGTCACGGGCTCGCGCGCGATGCCGCCCATGACCAGGAAGCTCATGGCGATGCGGTGGTCCAGCTTTGCGTCGATGGTGACCCCGCCCCGAACGGGCCGCCCGCCCGTCCCGTGGACGATCAGGTCGTCGCCCTCGATCTCGACGGCGGCACCGCAGGCCGCCAGGCCCTCGGCCATCGTGGCGAGCCGGTCGCTCTCCTTGACGCGCAGCTCCGACAGGCCGCGCATCCGGCTCGTGCCATGGGCGAGGGCGGCCACCACCGACAGGACCGGGTACTCGTCGATCATCGACGGGGCGCGCCCCGCCGGCACCTCCACGCCCTCGAGCCGCCCCCCGCGCACGACGAGGTCGGCCACCGTCTCCCCACCCACCGTGCGGCGGTTCTGTTCCATGATGCCGGCGCCCATCTCCATGAGCGTGGTGAACAGGCCGGTGCGCAGCGGGTTCACGCATACGCCCTCGACGACTACCCGGCTGCCCTCGGCCACGGCCGCGGCGGCGACCGGAAAGGCTGCGGAGGACGGGTCGGAGGGCACCAGGAAGGAGGAGGGCCGCAGTTCCGGCCGGCCGGTGATGCTGACGGTCAGCGACCCGTCCGGCGCCGTCTCGCTGGTGACGGTGGCACCCATGTGGGCGAGCATGCGCTCGGTATGGTCGCGGGAGGGCAGGGGCTCGGTCACGGTCGTGATGCCCTGGGCGTGCAGGCCGGCCAGGAGGATGGCCGACTTCACCTGCGCGCTGGCGACCGGGCTCTGATAGGTGATCGGCAGGAGCTCGCGCGTGCCCACGATGGCGGCCGGCAGCCTGTTGCCGGAGCGGCCGACGAAGCCGACGCCCATCTTCGCCAAGGGCGTCATCACCCGGCCCATCGGCCGCGAGCGCAGCGAGCGGTCGCCGGTCATGACGCTGGTGAAGGAATGACCGGCCAGGAGGCCCATCATCAGCCGGGCCCCGGTGCCGGCATTGCCCATGTCGAGCACGTCGGCAGGCTCGGCCAGGCCGCCCACGCCCACGCCATGCACGGTCCAGGCTCCCTCGCCGGTCCGCGCCACCTCGACGCCCAGCTTTTCCAGCGCATGGGCGGTCGCCAGCACGTCCTCGCCTTCCAGCAGGCCCTCGATCCGGCTCTCGCCGACCGCCATGGCCGAGAACATCAGCGATCGGTGGGAGATCGATTTGTCGCCCGGCACCCGCACGGTACCGGCCAGGGCGCCGCAGGGCGCGGCCCGAAGTTGCATCGCGAAGCTTCCGTTGCGAGACCCCGGCGGCAGGGCGCCGGGCATGGCGAATGGCGACGCGAACGATCCACGCGCCGAAAAGGATTTTTGACAGAGGTCCCGGCACGTGGCAATCGCGGCCGAGTTTCGTGGTCAAATCAGTTTCGTGTCCGGAGGCCCCCCGATGGCCAAGCCCGAATGGGGCATCAAGCGCATCTGTCTTTCCTGCGGTGCGCGCTTCTACGATCTCAACAACTCTCCGATCGTCTGTCCGTCCTGCGGAACCGTATATGACGTCGAGGTCGCATCGCGGGTGCGCAAGGCGCGGCCTTCCCGTGCGGCCGTCGTCGACGACGAGGAACTGACGCCGGCGGCCAAGCCGGTGGCCGAGGACGAGGACGAAGCCGAAGTCCTGGACGAGGTCGCCGACGACGTGCCGTTCGGGGACGACGAGTCCGAGGACGTCGAGGAGGTCCCGGCCGAGACCGAGGACGAAGAGGAAGACGACGCCCTGATCGAGGACGTCGAGGAACTCGACGACGGCGACGACATGTCCGACGTCATCGAAGGCGGCATCGACGAGGACGAGGAGCCTCGCTGACGCAAGTGAGGCATGCGGAACGCGGTTATCTCTTGCCAGCCGCGTTCCGCTCGCCTATCTCGCGCTTCGTCGTTCGCCGGGCGGGGCCGTAGCTCAGCTGGGAGAGCGCTTGAATGGCATTCAAGAGGTCGACGGTTCGATCCCGTTCGGCTCCACCATTCCCGCGAACGACCTGACCTTTTCCTGCTTCCATCATTCCGGGCGACCCGATCGCCGGCCATGGTCCGCGACCCGGTGTCGTGGCATCATGCACGCTGCTGCGTGCCGGAAGCCCGTTCGCTGTCGCCGCCCGATACGCCATTTTCCTGCCGATCGTACGAGCCGCAGCTACTTCTTCTTGCAGGTGCGACTCCGAGCGCGATTTCGCGTAATACGCAACTGCGCCAGGGTGTGCGCAACTCGACGCGGGCCGAAAAACCCGGACGGTCGCCTGGCGTGAGGCCAGGGCGGATCGTCCGTTGCGGTGCCGGGCCTGGATGATCCGGCCCGCCCGATCGTGCCGGCTTGCGAGCAGGATCCTGCCGGTGGAGGCGAACGGCCATGAGCCGCATTGATCTCAAGCACGCTCGTCGCCGGGATGCCCGGCGCTTCCAGCGCGTCCAGGTGCATGTCTGGCATGAGGATGCCGACTGGATCGAGCGTCTGGCCTTGATCCTGGGTGCCGATGACGAGGTGTCGCGGCATCTGCGCGGCGAGATCGCCTCGATCCTGGCGGCCGACGACGGCCGGCCGGCCGAGGACCTCCAGTCCTGCCGCCCCACCGCCATGCACTGACCGACGCCCCTGCATCGTCCAGCCCAACAAGGCGGCACCTGCCATCGCACGCGTTCCACCCGCTTGTTGGACATTGCCATCTTGCGGCGATAGGGTGAACGGTCTGGGAAGGCAGGGTGGACCATCGCCTCCGATGGAGCCGGGACACTGTTCCGACCTGAAGCCGGACTATCTGGGGTGCGTCCACTGAGTCGTTCACGCCAAGGCGCAGGCCGATGCTCATCGAGGCGAGGCTTTTGCTGCCCACCATCTCCGGCCCAACCGCCGGCCGTCCATGGCTGACAATCCGCCCCGCCCCGCCGAGCGGAAGAGGCGGGTGCGCGTCGGTCGACCCCCCAGCATGCCGATCGCGGTGGCCCTCGTGGTCGCCACCGCGGTCCTTTTGTCGATCGCCGTCGGCTCCGTGCTGGTGGCCGGCTATCGCGCCGCCCGGCTGAACACGGCCGAGCTGGTCAAGGAGCGTTCGGAGTTCCTGATCCGCTCCGTGGTCGAGCGGACGCGGAGCCATCTGGAGCCGGTCGAATCGCAGCTGGCCTTCCTGGCCGACCTGATCATCCGGCACGACCTGGGGCTCAACCGTGCCGAGGAACTCGGTGACCACCTGCTCGCCTCGCTGGCCGCCTTGCCGCAGGAGACGGTCGTGGCCTTCGCGACGCCGGATCTGCAGGTGCTGCGCGCGTTCCGCAATCGGCCGGCCGTGCCCGTCGCCATCAGCGACTGGCGCGAGGACCCGAGCTTCGAGCAGGTCATGGCCCGCGCGTCCGAAGCCTCCGGTCCCTACTGGGGTGAAATGTTCACGGCGAGCGGCCTGGGCATGCCGTTCATCAACCTGTTCGTGCCGGTGCGGCGCGATGGCCGGTTCATGGGGGTGCTCATTGCCGGCGTCGCCGTCGAGGAGCTGTCGGAGTTCCTGGACAGCCTGGGCGGGCTGCAGCTGGCACAGCCCTTCATCCTCTATGGCGACAATGCCGTCCTTGCCCATCCGTCGCTGCGTGACGGCTTTTCCGGCCTCAGCGACGAGCACCCGCTGCCGACGCTTGAAGAGCTGGGCGATCCGGTCCTGGAGTTGATCTGGGCGCCGGATTCGGAGCGCCGGCTGCAGTGGGAGACGAGCTTCGCCGATGCCGACGTCGAGGTCCGGTTCGTCGATTCCGGCGGCCAGAGCTATGTCTTCCTGCTGGAGGAGATCTCGGGCTACGGCGACCGGCCATGGACCATCGGGACCTACCTGCCGCTGGAAAGGGCGGTGCCGCAGCTGGACCGCCTCACCAACCTGCTCTGGATCGGCGCCATCGTGTTGTTGGCCGGCCTGATCCTGGCCTTCGTGCTGGGACGGAGCTTGAGCCGGCCGATCCACCAGCTGGCCGCCGAGGCCAACCGGCTGCGCGACCTGGACTTCGAGGCGCCGCCGCCAAGGCTGCGCGGGCCGTTCCGGGAGCTCAACGAGGCCGCATCCGCCTTCGATGCGATGGTGGCCGGGCTCAGGCTGTTCTCGACCTATGTGCCCCGCTCGCTGGTTCGCCGGCTGGTCAGGCGCGAGGCGTCCGAGTCCCTGGCGTCCGAGGAGCACGAGCTGAGCGTGATGTTCACGGACATCGCCGGATTCACGGCCCTGTCCGAGCATCTGCCCAGCTCGGAGGTGGTGGCCTTCCTCAACCGGCACTTCACCCTGATCGAGCAGGGGGTCGAGAAGTGGGACGGGACCGTCGACAAATATATCGGCGACGCGGTGATGGCGTTCTGGGGTGCGCCGGTGAAGCAGCCGGACCATGCGCTGCGCGCCTGCCGTGCCGCCCTCGACATCGCCGAGGCCATCGCCGAGGACAACCGGCAACGCACGCGGCAAGGACTGGTGCCGGTCCGCGCACGGATCGGGATCCATAGCGGACGCGCCGTGGTGGGCGACATCGGGGCACCCGGCCGGGTCAACTACACGGTGGTCGGCGATGTCGTGAACGTCGCCGAGCGCCTGGAGGAACTGGCCCGCACCGCCGCCCAGGAAGACGACGACGTCTCCGTGCTGGTCAGCGGCACCACCGCGGCCCAGCTGGACGAAGGCTTCGAACTCCTGCCGCTCGGCGAGCATGAGCTACGCGGCCGCCGGGGATCGCTGAAGGTGTTCCAGCTCCGTCGGCCGAAGCCGGTCCTGGCGGCCGACGCGGCGGGCAGGGCGGCCGTCCATCCGCTGGTCCGCTGACCGTACCGCCGGCCTCGAAGATTGCCGCCCCTGGCTTTCTGGGCGTCGCGACCCATGATCGGATGATCCGGCGCTTCGCCCCGTGCACGGACGGAGCCGACGCCGGGCCACCTTCAAGGGAGACCAGTCCACAATGATCCGCTTGAGCCGCCGTACCACCTTCAGCGCGCTGGCCGGCGCCTGCCTCGTCGGTGCCAGCAGCCTCGCCGCGCGTCCCGGCCTTGCCCAGGAAGCGGATGGCCCGTTCCGGCTGGAGCCGCTGCCCTACGCCTACGACAAGAACGCGCCCACGATCGACGCGATGACGATGGAGCTGCACCACGACAAGCACCACGCAGCCTATGTGAACAACCTGAA